>CAVQCU010000021.1:0-10543 GCA_963710995.1 uncultured delta proteobacterium | reverse complement strand
GGGCACAAACCAGCAAGCTTGGATCCTTGCGAAGGACCTCGCTTTGCGCTTGCCAGCGCCGCCGGCATTCTTGGGTCTCTTTCTTGGACCTTGCCTCCACTCTCTCGCGGTCAAGAACGCCGCCGACTCCAGCTCGATTTGCTGCGCGGCACCTTTGCCTTCCACGCGCAGCCCTTGGCCGGTGGTGAGCTCTTTTCGACTGGCTTTTGCGTGATTGGAACCCGGGTCGTACAAAATCGACCTTGCCCTGAAAAACCTGAACCGATGGATGAATACCAGTCCGCTCCTTTATTGATAATCAAAGGAATGTTGGCCCATGTTTCCACGTTGTTGAGTACTGTGGGTTTGTCCCACAGGCCTTTTTCCACAGCATGAACATATTTTGCACGCGGTTCACCGGCGCGGCCTTCTATTGAAGCAAAAAGGGCGGAGGATTCACCACAGACGAATGCTCCTGCGCCTTTGTTAATATGAATATTAAACGAAAAACCGGTGCCTAAAATATTGTTGCCTAAAAGTCCCTCTTCCCTGGCGGCCTCAATCGCTATCGTTAGGTGCGTTACGGCCAGTGGATATTCGTTTCTGACGTAGATATAACCATCGTGCGCGCCTACGGCGTAAGCGCCGATAATCATGCCTTCGATAATGCTGTGGGGATTGCCTTCCATGAGACTTCTATCCATGTAGGCTCCGGGGTCACCCTCATCTCCGTTGGCGATAACATATTTAGGTTCGCCATGCGCCATGCGCACTCCTTCCCACTTGACAGCGGTAGGAAAACCGCCGCCGCCGCGACCACGAAGCCCCGCCTTCTTTACTTCACTGATGATGCCTTCCGGTGTCATTTCAGAAAGAACTTTGGCCAGCGCCTGATAGCCATCAATGGCCAGATAATCGTCGATTCGTGTCGGATCAATCATGCCGTTGGAGCCGAACACCACACGACGCTGTTTTTTGTAGAAAGGCAAGTCTTCTTCCCTGAAAAGGGTTTTTTTCGTTTCCGGATGGCGATAGAGCAACCTGCTTATAACCTCTCCACTGCCCACGGTTTTGGAAACGATTTCTGGAATATCTTCAACTTTCACTGACTGATAAAAATATTTATCGGGATGGACTACAACCATGGGACCTTTTTCGCAGAAGCCTAAACATCCGGTTGCGAGAACTTCCACATTCATGTTCTGTTTTTTTAATTCGGCCTCGAGCGCCTCTTTGACCTTGAGGCTGCCATAAGCGCGACAGCCGGTGCCGGCGCAAACCGTAACAAATTTTTTATTCGGACCATAATTTAATCTCAAATCATCTTTAATCGGTTGGGGTTGAGTATTGGGAATATTTTTCATCGCTGCGCCCCCCCTTGTTTGATTTTGTCGATGATTTTATCTACCTTGTTCATGGTCATTTGGCCGTGGTATTCGGCATTAATGACCACAACTGGTCCCAGAGCGCAGGCTCCGACACAGTTAACGGTTTCGAGCGAAAACTTTCCATCGGGTGTCATTTCACTCGGTTTGATGCGCAACGTGCGTTCGAACTTGTCTTGTAAGGCGGAAGCACCGCGGACATGGCAGGCGGTTCCCGTACAGATTTTGACTATATTTTCGCCGCGCGGTTTTAAACTAAAGGCGGTGTAAAACGTGGCCGCTTCATACATACGGCTGAAAGGTAAGTTCAAAGCTTTTGCCGTTGTCTTCAACGCTTCTTTTGGCAGGTAATTGAAGGCTTCCTGAATATCCTGCAGTATGGCAATTAAAGAACTTTTATCCACTTTGTGTTTCTTGACGATTTGTTTTGTTTTCACCACAACATCTCTGGCTTTTTTCATGCTTAACTCACCTCAATATTCTTAAAAGGCTTCCCTTTTTTCAATCCCAGGCCTTAAGGTACTTGGCCTTGTCCAATATCTTCCGATATTCGCTTTCTACTCTACTCTGAATGTTTTGAATTTCTGTATCACTCAGATGACGGAAGCGCCCCTGCGCCTTGAAATAATCTTTGACCGGCTTTAATTTTTTCGGCATTTCCGAAGAAATCTTATATTTGCCAATTTCCACTTCATACAACGGGAAAACACCCGATTCAACGGCCAGACGCCCCATGGCAACGGCCAGATGAGAACCACAACGCCAGCCGGTGGGACAGACCGTGAAGCAATGAATGTAAGAAGGGCCTTTGATGCTTTTGGCCTTTTCCACCTTACGGATAAAATCCAGCGGATAGCTGGGGCAGGCGTTGGCCACATAAGGCACGCCGTGAGCAACCATGATTTCAGCCATATTCTTTTTCCATGTTTTCTGTCCGGAACTGACTTTTCCCGCCGGAGCGGTGGTAGTGGAAGCGCCCATCGGTGTGCCGCTGGAGCGCTGAATACCCGTGTTCATGTAGGCTTCGTTGTCAAAGCAGACAAAAAGCATGTCGTGGCCACGTTCCATCGCGCCGGAGAGAGCCTGCATGCCAATATCCATTGTCCCGCCGTCGCCGGCCATACCGACAACTTTGATGTAGCGATCATCAATTTTTCCTTTTTTGCGTAAACCCTTTAGTCCAGCTTCAACACCCGAAGCAACTGCCGCCGCATTTTCAAAAGCCACATGGATCCAGGGAACCTCCCATGCTGTTGTCGGAAACATGCTTGATATGATTTCCATACAGCCGGTTGCGGAAGCAATGACGGTATTTTCACCCAGGGCTTTGCACATCAGCCGCACCCCCAGAACCTCGCCGCAACCTTGACAGGCACGGTGGCCGGCGGATAATAATTCTTTTTTGTTAACCAGCCGCGGGGCATATAAATCGAAATTTTCTACGGTATTCATTATTCTCTCACTCCCCAAAATTCATAGGTGTCTACTGCCTTATTGGCCTTATCCGCAATAACTTTTTCGAACATATGAACAAAATCAGGCACGGTAACGTCACGTCCACCCAGTCCGATAATATAATTGTAAATTGCCGGACGCTGGGTTTCGGCATACAAAGCCGATTTGATTTCCGAAAACACAGGACCGCCGGGACCGCCGAAAGAAACGGCGCGGTCGGTGACAATCAATTTTTTCGCGTTCTTCACTGCGGCCTTGATTTCCGCAAACGGAAATGGTCGCCAGAGTCGAAGTTTAAGCAGACCGGCTTTGACGCCTTTGGCGCGCAGTGCATCAATAGCCATTTCCGCCGTTTCGCCCATGGAGCCCATCGTCAGCATCAGGATGTCCGCGTCTTCGGCCTTATAAGTTTCTACCGGCTTATAGTTGCGGCCGAACATTTTCGCCCACTCGTCCCAAACTTCCAGAATCACTTTCTTGGAATTTTTCAGTGCTTCATCTTTAGCTTTCATGATTTCCGTAAAATAATCAGACATTGAAAAAGCGCCCATCGTGACGGGCTTCGCGGGATGAAGCGTGGCATAAGGAACACGCGTCGGCAGAAATTTATTCACCAGTTCCTGATCAGGGAATTCCAAAGGTTCCACCATGTGTGTTAATTGAAAACCGTCGATATTGACACAAACCGGCAACTGAACATCTTTATGCTCGGCGATTTTGAATGCCTGAATAGACAGGTCAATAGATTCCTGACCATTTTCCGCAAAAAGCGAAATCCAGCCGGAATCGCGCTGCGGCATAATATCGGAATGATCATTTAAAATATTCAAAGGACCGGAAACCGCCCGGTTGGCTATTCCCATGACAATCGGCAATCTCATTCCCGAAGCAATGGGCAGGAGTTCGTGCATCAGCATCAATCCCTGAGAGCTTGTCGCCGTGTAGACGCGAGCGCCGGTGCTTGACGCGCCGATAACCGCGCTCATCGCTGAATGCTCCGATTCCACCGTTACAAATTCCGCGTTTATTTTGCCATCAGCTACTAGATCGGAGAGATGTTCCGCGATATGTGACTGGGGCGTAATGGGATAAACGGCCGCCATGTCAATGTCGCATTGTCCTACGGCTTCCGCTACGGCAACTGCCACTTCCATTCCAACGCGTTTTGCCATATTTATCCCTCCTCCACCATTGCTATCGCTCTTGGCCAGCATTCGTGCGCGCAAATACCGCAACCTTTACAATAATCCATATTCGCTTGGAAAAATCCGTCTTCGCTTTGTTGTACGCAGCCTTCTGGACAAAAAATATAGCAAATGCCGCATTTAATACATTTCTGATTGTCCCAAACGGGTCTTTGCGCACGCCAACTTCCCGTATGATATTCACTGGCGCTGCCCGGATCGAAAACAACACAACCCGTTGTAATTTCCTGCCAGGTAGCCAACCCTTTTCTTTTTGTCATGATTTAAATACCTCTTAATTACTTGTTTTAATCTCTTCGTAAGCCCTTTTCATCGCGTTGAGATTTTTCTGGGCTATTCTGCCAAAACGATGTTCCACCGCTTCTTTCATTTCCTCGAGTCCCATGACACCGATAATTTTCAGTAGCGCTCCAATCATCGTGGTGTTGGCAATGGGCACGCCCATTTCCTTGCGCGCGATGCCGGTGCCGTCAACAGTGGCGACAAAACCGCTGAAGTTAAGATCTTTTTTGATTTCCTCCGGAGTTTTTGGCGTGTTCACAATCAACTTTCCATCGGGCTTTAAACCGTCGATGACATTCACCAGGCCGATCAAACTCGCGTCCAGCACGATCACAACATCCGGTTCGTAGATTCCCGAACGGACTTTGATTTTTTTTTCATCAATACGGCTGAAAGCGGCAACAGGCGCTCCTCTTCTTTCCGGACCGAAACTGGGAAATCCCTGAGCATATTTCCCCGCGCTGATTGCCGCCACGGCAAGCAGTTCCACTGATGTTACCGCTCCCTGACCGCCACGTCCATGCCATCTAACTTCTATCATTTATCTTAATCTCCTTATAATGTTACAAAAAATGACTGTCATTCATAATATAGAAGCATTTTGGAGTCAATATTTTTTCATAATTTTTAAAAACGATTGTTATTTCTATATGATACGACGCTTATTCTGTTCAGAATAATGTTAAAAATGACTGCCGTTCATAAATATATACCTGTTCTAAATCAAAGATGATATTGCGGCGGCTAGGCGGAGGCGACGAGACGTATTATACACGTGTGACCTTCAGGTTATACGTTGAGAAAACCGACAACGACGCCAACAAAAATAGCGCTTTGATTTAGAATTGGTATTACATTGACGGGACATGCCACTTAGTCTGTTCGGAGAGATATAGATCATTGCCCTGAGAATCGTTGATGACGACAAGGGGCAAGTCAACAATTGTCAGATTGCGAATCGCCTCCGGTCCCAGATCTTCGTAGGCGACCAGTTCCATCTTTTTCACGCAGTTGGACATCAATGCGGCAATGCCGCCGATCGCGCCGAAATAAACAGCTCCGTATTTTTTCAGCGCCGCAACGACATCGGGCGAACGACTTCCCTTGCCGATCATTCCCCTAAGACCGTTTTCCATTAATTTCGGAGTGAAGAAATCCATTCGAGAACTGGTTGTGGGACCGATTGAACCAATAACTTTGCCGGGCGGAGTAGGTGTCGGAGCCGCATAAAACAAGACAGCTTTCGTCAAATCAACAGGCAGAGATTCACCTTTTATCAGGGCATCATAGATACGCCTATGGGCGACATCGCGGGCTGTATAAACTTCACCGCTCAACAAAACCATATCACCGGCATGAAGTGACGTAATGATTTCCTCTGTTAAAGGCGTTTGGATTTTTCGTGGTGTTGCCATTTAATCTTCCTATGTTCCCACCTTCGTAACCTAAAGGTCATCTACAACGGGAATAACAATTATAGTTTTTCTTAGAGTATCACTTCCTTATACCTGGCTACATGACACTGTATATTCACAGCCACAGGCAAAGAAGCGATATGGCAAGGCATCATCTCAACATTTACTGCCAGTGCGGTAACCCGGCCGCCAAGACCTGCGGGGCCGATACCAAGATTGTTAATGCTCTGATAAAGTTCCTTTTCTATTTGCTCCACTCGTTCATCAACTCTGTTGGCTTCGCCTATCGGTCTCAAAAGAGCCTTTTTAGCCATAATGCAGGCCTGTTCCAGCGATCCGCCGATGCCTACTCCAACTATTACCGGCGGACAGGGATTGGCGCCGGCGCTGTCAACTGTCTCCAGAACAAATTTTTTAATGCCGTCAATTCCTACCGCCGGAGTGAGCATTTTCGCGGAGCTCGCATTTTCACTGCCGCCGCCTTTGGGCATAGCGATAATTTTCATCAGGTCACCGGTAACAATATCAACATGAATTATCGCTGGTAAATTGTCCGTAGTATTTTTTCTGGTTAACGGATCACAGACGGATTTGCGCAAATAGCCTTCATCGTAGGCCTGTCTCACGCCTTCTTCAATCGCCGCGTGTAATTCTCCGCCTACGATATGAACATCCTGACCCATTTCCACAAAAACAACCGCCAGACCGGTATCCTGACAAATGGGCATTTTTTTGCGGCGGGCGATATCCGCGTTCTCAAATATTTTCTTTAGTACCTGCTTGCCGGTTTCCGATTCTTCTCTGAAGAGCGCATGGCGCAGAGCTCCAACAACATCTTCACCCAACACTGTATTGGCTTCGATAAAAAGTTTTTTTACCGCTTTGATTACGCGCTTGGTATTGATCCGCCGCAAAGTGCTTCTGGCTTTTATTTCCGTATCCATAAGTTTTGTCCTGTCATTTCGAAGCGAAAAATCGTGTTTATAAGATTGCCACGCCGCCTGAGAGGCTGCTCGCAATGACATCCTTTACTATTCAACACTGTCTCGGAAGCGCAACTTTTTCCGATATAAATTATGTCTAAGTACAGCTTGGAAATGGGTTCATGAAAAGCGAATTGAAAATTTTTCGAGTGTGTTGCCCGAAAAATTTTCTGAGCAGGAATGAACACATTTCCAAGCCTTCCATTATACGCCCCGCCGGAATTCCAGCGACTTGGAAATCGACATCTTATCTAAATATTTCAAATCTCCGCCCATCGGCACACCTGTGGCAATGCGCGTCAATTTGATATCTTTTTCTTTGAGCATTCGGGCAATCAGCAAGGCGGTAGCTTCGCCGTGGACATTGGGATTCGTCGCGATAATTAATTCTTTGACAGAGCCCGTGTTGATTCTTTGGAGAAGCTCGCCCAACCGCAGATTTTCTGGCCCGATTCCGTCCAGAGGCGCCAGAGCGCCGTGAAGAATATGATAAGTTCCCCGAAAGCCCCCGCACTCTTCAATAGCCGCCAGGGCATCCGGATCTTCCACAACACAAATCACGTCTTTATCCCTTGTTGTATCGCGGCAAATGTAACAAATATCTTCCTCCGTCAGGTTTAAACAAATCCGGCAAAGCTTGATTTTTCTTTTGACTTCAATAATACTTTCCGCAAGTTTTTTCACATCATCTTCCGTGGAGCGCAAAATATAATTAGCTAACCTTGCAGCAGTTTTTTCGCCAATACCGGGAAGCTTACCCAACTCAGAGATAAGCTGTTTTATTGGTTGTGCGTATGCTTTCATAAATAAAAACCTTACAGACCGGGGATATTCAATCCTCCGGTAATTTTCGCCATTTCCGAGGAAGCCATCTCCTGCGATTTGCGAATTCCCTCATTGACTACGGCAGTAATTAAGTCCTGTAACATTTCGATGTCTTCGGGATTGACAACTTCCTTTTCGATTTTTAGTGATACAATTTCAAATTTTCCGTTCACTATAACACGCACCATTCCTCCACCAGCCTGCGCCTCGACGGTTTTCGTCTCTAATTCCTGCTGGAGCTGACCCATTTTCTCCTGCATCTTTTTTGCCTGCTTCATGATGTTGCCTAGATTATGCACTATTCCTGTCCTCCTAATGTTTTGATGAACTCCCCGAAAGTACTAAGTTTGCGCAAATTGACTGACACTTTACAATGTCGTCAATTTTTATCTGTCTGGACTTTAATTTCTATTATTTTGGCGTCGGAAAGTTCATCCATGATTTTTTGTAAAAGCGGCTGGTTCATCGCTTCACGTTTTATGTCGTTTAGACCGTTCGCCTGCTTACGCCCGTTGTTGCCGTCCGCGTTACCATTTTCCGCGTCGAGCGTTGCAATTTTTATCGCCACATTTTTCTGAAAAAAATCCCGGGCAATTTGTTCCAGTTTTTCTTTTTGTGTTGTTGTTTTCAGTTCCTCTAAAAAAATGTAGTTCTTCGGAAAGCCCAACGTCAGGCAATCGTTTTCGTAACTTAAAATCTCAGTGGAATCAATTTTTGCTCCCAGGATAGCGCTTTCTCTTTTTATAAAGCTTCTAAAATTGTCGCGCAGGGCATTCAAATCCCCCGCGTCATTATTCGCATATTGCGAATTATTCTGTTTATTGGTATCCGCAACAACACTGCTTTTCGTATTATAATTTGCCGGTTTTTCTGCTGAAAACTGCGGCTCAGTATTGTTGCCGGCAGCCGGCAAGCCCTGTTGGAGTCTTTGCTCGAGGTTTTCAATTGTCGAAATAATTTCAGTAAGGGGAATTATCGGCTCCAGGTAAGCCATCTTGACAAGTATGGTTTCAAGTTTCATGCGCGGTTCCTGGCTGTGGAGAAAGCTTCCCTCTTCCGCGATCAGTATTTCCACAAAGCGCTGCAAAGTTTCGCGTGATATTGCCTGTACCTGATTTTTCAGTTTTTCAATTTGTTCCGGCGCGATATCAAAAGAAGAACTGCCATCGGCGGCAATTTTAACTAGAAGCAAATTTCTAAAATGTTTCACCAGTATTTGATAGAAATGCTTCATGTCGATGCCGGCCAGAAATGCTTCTTCGAGAATAATTAGGCAGGCGCCGGCGTCTCGCTGCAAAACAGCTTCGGAAAGACGGAAAAGATATTTTCTGTCGGCCAGCCCTAAACTTTCTTCCACATCATCATCTTTAATATCCATTCCGGCATAGGAAATGACCTGATCAAAAATACTTTGCGCGTCGCGCATACTACCATCGCCGGCTTCGGCAATCCATAAAAGCGCGTTCGGGCTGATTTTAATTCCTTCAGCGGCGGAAACCCGGCCCAAGTTCGCGGCGATTTCCTTGAGAGATATTCTTCTGAAATCATAGCACTGGCAGCGCGAAAGAATGGTGGCCGGAACTTTATGGCTTTCGGTTGTGGCAAAAATGAAAATTACGTGGGACGGAGGTTCTTCCAGAGTTTTCAAGAGCGCGTTGAAAGCTTCGCGCGTGAGCATATGCACTTCATCAATAATATAAATTTTGTATTTCGCGGCAGCCGGAGCAAACTTAACATTTTCCCGCAACTCCCGGATTTCATCAATGCCGCGGTTGGAGGCGCCGTCTATTTCCCGCACGTCCAGCGAAGAGCCGTTAGTAATTTCGCGGCAATTGGAGCATTCATTACAGGGAGTGGCCGTTGGTCCTTTTTCACAATTGAGCGATTTAGCCAGAATTCTGGCAACCGAGGTTTTTCCCACGCCGCGCGGGCCGCTGAACAAAAAGGCATGCGCCACACGACCCTGGCCGATGGAATTGCGCAGGGTTTTGACAACATGTTCCTGACCGGCAACGTCTTCAAAAGTTTGCGGTCGAAATTTGCGGGCTAGTACTAGGTATTCCAACTGAGCTCCTGATGTTGCTGTAAAATTACGAAAAATATTTCTACCTATTCGCATGCAAAGGATAACGAGGCGGCAAGGAGGAGGCTCCGCAGGCGTATTACTAATACGTTGAGGAAGCCGACAACGATGCCAACAAAGTTAGCCGAAGCAGGCGGATGGGTATACTGGTGACCGGGTTTACCGCAACACATGGTGGTATTTGCTGCCGCTGCTTCCTTCCGGACCTGACGGGGTTCACAAGCCTCCTTTGCGCGGGACCCGGCCACAACTTTTTTACATCAAACAATACGTTGTGACTTTTAATAGATAAATGAACAGGAATCAACTCAAATTTTTTCTATTGATTTTTCGAAAGCGATATCATTGTTTTTACAGAAGATTAATATAATAACGTTTTGGAATTATAAATCACGGGTATGAACCCCAAAGCAAGCTTTGGAAACAGATTCCGCAGCAAGCTGCGGGGTATTAAACCCTCCGCTACGCTTCGCTAAACAAATAAATCGTCACCCTCTACAAAGATGCAAGACCTCAATCCGTTATCAATGAAGCAGTTGTTTTTTCCTCTTTTAAAAATAATGAATAGTGCTAATATGATATTCAAGTCATCGGAAAAAGTGAACTTCGTATATTAATTATTGAGAGGGAAGATGATGAAAGTAAAGAATGTTCAGAGTATTATTTGTTTAGTAATTTTTTTCTTATTTGCTGATCAGGCATGGGCGACAGACTGGATATACTATGATACAGCTGATTTTGGGGATAGTTATTATGATAAAAATAGCATTAAAAAAATAAAGGAAAGCATTATTTCTGTATGGACTAAAAATATATTAAGCGAAGAAGCAAAAACAAAGTATTTTTCAATTCTCAAAGAAATACATAAAGCACCCGACAATCCTTCCATGTTGTGTTATTATACAAAGTTGCTAGAAATTGACTGCGTATG
>CAVQCU010000020.1:0-14075 GCA_963710995.1 uncultured delta proteobacterium | reverse complement strand
ACCGTGGATTGGCGGTGCGTGATTTGTAATCTTTGCCGACATTGTAACAATCCCACTTATTGATTTCTACGCCGGCTTTCTTATCGACAAAACTCATATCCGGCACCTGTCCGATAGCCGCGACAATGGCATCAACCTTTAAAGAAAATTCAGAACCGGCAACAGCGACAGGTTTTTTGCGTCCGCTGTTATCAAAGTCACCCAGAGTCATACGCTGGCAGGTAATCGAGCTGACCTTTCCTTTTGTACCTTCAATCTTCAAAGGAGCGACCAGATATTCGATCTTGATTCCTTCTTCCTCAGCGGCGTTAATTTCTTCTTCTGCCGCCGGCATATCCTGTCTTAGTCGGCGATAAAGAATGGTGACATCCGCGCCTAGACGCGCAGCAACGCGGGCAGCGTCGATGGCAGAATTACCACCGCCGATGACCGCAACTTTTTTACCAAGAGTTTTTTCGCCTTTCAGCCATTTATCTTCATTGGCATTAAATTCACGCAGGAATTCGACGCCGCCATAAACATTTTTCATGTCTTCGCCGGGTACGCCCATTTTCTGACTCTTGTGGGCGCCGGTGGCCAGATAAATAAAGTCAAAATCTTTTTCCAGTTTGGCAAATGTAATATCCTTGCCGACACGTGTTTTTAAATGGATATCCACGCCCAAGGCACGAATATCGTCAATTTCGTGATCCAAAATGTTACGCGGCAAACGGTAAGAAGGAATGCCCCAATAAAGCATACCGCCAGCTTGGGATAATTCTTCAAAAACTGTTACTTTATAACCGCGGAGAGCCAGATCACGAGCGGCAGTAAGCCCTGAGGGGCCTCCACCGACAACAGCTATCTTCTCCTTACGGGTGATAGGCACAGATTCGATTTTTGGACGTGGCGCGTTATCCGTAATAAAGCGTTTCAGGAATTTGATGGCAATGGATTCGTCCATATTGCCGCGGCGGCATTTGCTCTGGCATTTATGATCGCAAACTCTTCCGCAAACTGAGGGGAAGGGATTGGTCTGCAAAAGTATCTTGTAGGCGTCTTCAAATCTTTCCGCTCTAATTAAGGCAATGTAAGAAGGTATATCCATCTCGATCGGACAGGTGTGCTGGCAAGGAGATTTAAACATTGCCGAGCAAACAGCGGCACTACATCGATGGTTGCGAATATGTTCCTCGTACTCTTTGCGGAAATAACGAATGGTGCTCAGAATTGGATTAGGCGCGGTTTGCCCCAATCCGCAAAGCGCAGCGTTTTTAATAACGCCGGCCATTTCTTCCAGAAGTTCAATATCTCCTTCTTTACCTTTTCCCATGGTGATATTGGTTAAAATATCCAGCATGCGTTTTGTGCCTTCACGACAGGGTGTGCATTTACCGCAGGATTCATCCTGGCAGAAATCCATGAAGAATCTGGCCATATCGACGGCGCACTTGTCTTCATTCATGACAATCAAGCCGCCGGAACCCATAATAGCGCCAAGCTCGACAACTTTTTCGTAGTCAACGGGAGCGTTTAAGTGCTGAATCGGAATACAACCGCCGGATGGACCGCCTAATTGTGCGGCTTTAAATTTCTTGCCTTTGGGAATGCCACCGCCGATATCGAAAATGATGGTGCCTAATTTTGTTCCCATGGGAACTTCAACCAAGCCCACGTTATTAACATCTCCGGTTAAAGCAAAAACCTTTGTGCCCTTGCTCTTTTCTGTTCCGATGGACGCATACCAGGATGCGCCTTTGAGCATGATCTGTCCGACGTTGGCCAGAGTTTCCACGTTATTTAGGATGCTTGGCTTTTGCCAAAGGCCGGCCATGGCGGGGAAGGGTGGTCTCGGTCGGGGCATGCCTCTTTTCCCTTCAATAGAAGTCATCAGGGCTGTTTCTTCGCCGCAGACGAAGGCGCCTGCTCCCTGATAAATTTCCAGATCAAAATGAAAACCAGTGCCTAAAATATTTTTTCCCAGCAAGCCCGCTTCTTTGGCCTGGGCAATGGCCACATTTAAACGATGAATCGCTAAAGGATACTCAGCGCGGCAGTAGATATAACCTTGAGAGGCGCCGATAGCTTTAGCCGCAATGACCATTCCTTCCAGAACGGCATGCGGGTCTGCTTCCAGAACACTTCGATCCATGAAGGCGCCGGGGTCGCCTTCATCGGCGTTACATAAAACATATTTTATATCGTTTTTAGACTGAGCGGCGAACTTCCATTTCAAGCCTGTGGGGAATCCTGCTCCACCACGGCCGCGCAGACCGGAATCAAGCATCTCCTTAACAATTTGATCAGGCGTCATTTCCGTGAGCGCTTTTGCCATGCCGGCATAACCGTCACGAGCGATATATTCGTCAAGCTTTTCGGGGTCAATAAGTCCGCGATTTCTCAATACGCGCAATTCCTGATGAGCAAAAAAGGGAATTTCCTGCATGGTGGGAATTATTTTATCAGTGCCGGGTTCCCGATATAGCAGCCGCTCCAGAAGTCTTCCCTTGATCAAGTGCTCTTCAATCAGTTCAGGAATATCTGTCGGCATTAAACTAACGTAGATTACACCTTCAGGGTACACTACCATGATCGGGCCTAATGCACAAAAGCCGTTGCATCCTGTTTCTACAACTTTTACTTCTTCAGTCAATTTTCTTTTGTCAATTTCTTCTAATAAAGCTTTTTTGACGGCGAGACTGCCGGAAGATTGACAACCTGTGCCTCCGCAAATTAATAAGTGTGAACGAAAAACCTTCATTTAGCCTACATCCTCCTTAAGAAATGATCATGCTTTCAATTATGATCGCATGATTGGCGAAAAAATTATTTAGTTACTTCAGAGCCTTTAGCCAAAACAAAGGGCGTCTGAATTTCTCCCGCTAAAACGTGCCTTTTAAAAACCTGCCGCATTTTATTGGGGTTCATGTATTCATATTTAATCGGTTCCTGATTCAAAACTTCAACGGTTACTAGAGGCTCACGGCTGCAAAGTCCCATACAACCGGATGTAGTAACGATAACATCATTTACTCCCGCAGTTTCAATTTCCTGAAGCAGTGTGTCCATTACTTCTTTGGCACCGGAGGCAATACCGCAAGTTCCCATATGAACGGTGACTTTGACTCGACGATCGCCATCACGTAAAGACATTTCTTTGTGTACTTTTTCTTTAATCTTTTTTAAATCAGCAATAGTTAATTTCGCCATCGGCGTTTCCTCCTTTTTTATCAGCTCAAAAATTTATTAATTGTATTGACTTAAAATTTCTTTAATTTTTCCTGGTTTACACCGGCCATGGACATCTTCATCCACCACTACAACAGGGCCCAAGCCACAAGCACCGAGACATCGAACAGATTCCAGTGTAAACATACGGTCAGGGGTGGTTTCACCTTCTTTGATGCCGAATTGTTTTTCCAAAGCTTGAGTAAGCGCCTTGCCGCCGCGTACATAGCAGGCAGTGCCCAGACAAACGCGAACAGTGTGTTTACCTCGCGGGGTCATGGTGAAAAATGAGTAAAAGGTAACAACGCCATAAACACGGCTCAGCGGGAGATTTAATCCGGAGGCAATTCTTTTCTGCACGGATATAGGAAGATATTCCAAAGCAACTTGCGCTTCCTCCAATACCGGAATTAATCCACCCGGCTTACCTTTAAATTTTTCAATGATACTGTTTAGCTTTGCTACTTGTTCTTTTGTAAATTCTTTCAATAACTCTGTGTCTTCAGCTTTCATTAAATTCCTCCTCAGATCTTTGGGGAAATTTAAGCTTCAGGCTTTATTTCGCTAAAACCTTCTTCTAAAACGCCCCGGATATACTTTAATATTTCAGGATGATTTATAGGTACATCCATGATTTCTTTGCGTATTTCCCGTGTATCCAGTTTAAACTGCCGGTCATTATGCCTGTATTTGTAAAAAAAATCAACATCTGAATTACCGGCAATAAGAATAATTAAAGTGCTGACAATATTTCCCATGGGTTGTCTGTCCACATGACTGAGGCCAAATGTTGCCTTAACAGTTGTTCCCTTGCCTTTTTCTGATTCAAGTTGCAGACTTCCACCTGATCTTTGAGAGGCATCTGCAAGAAGCGGAAGGCCAAGGCCAATGCGCCTGACAGTTTTTGTTGTATAAAATGGATCTAAAACTTTTTTTATTTCTTCTTGTTTCATCCCCTGACCATCATCAATAATTTTTATGGAAAGAGTATCTTTCGCCGTATCTTCATCGATATCGATTTCAATTAGTCTGGCGCCTGCCCGAACGGAGTTTTCGGCAATGTCCAGAATATGTGCGGCAAGCTCAAGCATTATTATTGCTCCATGACAAAGCGACCATTTTGTTTTTTTAAAGCCATTTTTAATTCGGCAAAAGATGGTTCCTCAAGATAAATTCGTGTAAAGGCCTGTCCGACATCTTTTATAAAATGAGAATCTGAGGAAACAAGAAATGAATATTTGCAAAGTTCCTGATATTTAATTCTGGCCTCGTCAAAACTAGTGAGATGGGTAATTTCGAGTGCGTCAAAACCGGCATTATCATCGATGAATCCAAGCTGACTCAGCACGCTAAAGCTTTCCCGGTCTATGTGCGCAGCAATGGCCAATCCGTCAAATTGATGAATATAGCCAATAAGTGTATCCAGGGATAAATCAGTCGCGCCGATAAGTAGTTGGTTATTTATTCCCTCCACCTCGCCATTTTCATTGACGATAGCCTGGACGCCAAAACGTTCTTCATCATTTTCTCCAGGAAGATGTTGATCAATTATTTTTTGCAGTAATGTGAGATTGGACAGGGAATCGAATATAGCTAAAAGATGCACTTCTTCACTTGTTGTGATCTCCATGCCGGGCAGTATTTTCAATTTGCACGTCTTAGCGGCATTGATTACATAAGGAACGTTGGCTGAAGAATTATGATCGCAGATGGCAATTATATCGAGCTTGGCCTCGATGGCTTTTTGCACTAAAGCCATCGGATGCATATCAAGCTCGGCGCAGGGCGAGAGGCAAGTATGGACATGCAGATCGCAGTTGAAAACTTTAAGCATTGTTTTTTACGGAATTAATCAAGAAAAATGACCATAAAACACGTTGTAATTGAAATGGCTGCCGGGAATTAATCTTTTTTCCCCAATAGATTATAGATAGCGCCGGTTAACTCAAAGGCAGGCAGAATGGAAACCATGATTGGTATTTTTTCCTGAATTGCTTTTTCCAAAGTGTCCCGGGCCGGTTCGCAGGAATTAACCAGAATTATACCAGCATGTTCTTTCAAAGTGGCTACGGCAACTATATTTTGATGCACCTGTCTTGTAATCCAGATATCTCCCTCGTGTGAATTTGCCATTACATCGCTTAAGAGATCTCCCGTATAACCTCCTGTAACATTATTTTTAAGTCTGTCTGAAGCAGACCTTACTTCTAAATTTAATTTTTTAGCAATAGTTTCGATATCCATGATAAATCCTTAGATGCATTGTGGGGTGTTAATAATTATTTTTAAGAAAGTTCCTTTATTTACTTCTGATGAGATGTCGAATTTGTCGGAATAGCAGTTGATGTTATACAGTCCCATACCGGCGCCAAAACCCATTTCTCTTATCTGCTGATTTGCGGTGGAGTAACCTTGTTCCATTGCTAATTCAATATCGGGTATTCCGGGACCTTCATCAGTTACCTCTATCTGGATAGTTTTGGGGGTGACTGTAAGATTGATAAATCCTTTTCTGGCGTAAGAGACGACATTAATTTCTGCTTCATAGCAGACAATGGCTGATTTCCTGACTACATCGTTGGGCAACCCTAATTCTTTGAGGATAGATTTTATGCCCGTAGCAATAGTTCCCGCTTTACTGAAATTACCGCCTTCAATATCAAAACTATTCGTATATAAATAATTTTCAGTCTCAGTTGTGTGCACTGTGATCTTCAACTTGTTCCAGGCAACCAACTATGCCCTTGGCATAAAGACGGCCTGCTGTTTCAAACAGAATATATTTTGTTGTTAAAATAGGAATTTGAAGTTCTTTAGCCAGCACAAATGCTTCAGTTTGCGGTTTTTTCCCTCTAACTAAAATGATCGCGGCAATGTCGAGAACATTGGCGATTCTGATTACCTGTGTGTTGGTCAATCCGGTTAGCAAAAGACTGCCCGCTTTCGCGAAGGCCAAAACATCGCTCATTAAGTCGCATCCAAACGCTGTTGTGACTTCCATATTTAATTTTTCCGTACCGACGATTACATCGGCATTAAGTATTTCTTTTACTTCACTCAGTTTCAATATCCAATCCTCATAAAAACATATCCGGTGATTTTTGCTTAAAATATCGAAAACACATTATTTTTTTATTATCATATATTAAACTTTACTGTCAATGTATTCTTATTTGTACAAACTGTCATTTTCAACTTTTTTCAGGCAACCTACTATGCCTTTAGTATAAAGAATACCAGCTGTTTCAAATAAAATATATTTCGTGGCTAGAATGGGAATTTGAAGTTCTTTAGCCAGTTTAATAGCTTCGGGGGAAGGTTCTTTCCCTCTAACTAAGATAATGGCAGCAATATGCCGGGTAGCGGCGGTTTTAATGACTTGGGCATTGGTCAGGCCGGTTAGCAAAAGACTTCCTGGTTTTGCAAAGGCCAAAACATCGCTCATCAGATCAGCTCCAAACGCTGTTTTAACTTCCATATCTAATTTTTCCGTACCGACGATTACATTGGCATTAAGTATTTCTTTAACTTCTCGCAGCTTCAAAGACGACTCCTTATAAAAACAAATTCGATGCTTATTATTTGAACTACAGAAAATGATTGATTATATTAATAAAATTGTAATTTTAACCAATGTTTTCTTGGACGTTTGACTATCATATGTCAAGATCCAATGTCAATAAGATTATTCTCGGAATTGTAAAATTATTAATTAATGACTGTGAGTATTTTCCGGAAAAACAAGTCGTGAGATTTCCGCAGAACACGAAAGTATTTGCTCTTGACATGGTTTCACTGCAATGGTAATGACCTCAACACTTTGCAGAATGTCGGGGCGTGGCGCAGTCTGGTAGCGTATCTGAATGGGGTTCAGAGGGCCGGTGGTTCAAATCCACTCGCCCCGACCAACGAAACCAAGGGGGCGCCAATTTTTGGTTCCCCCCTTTTTTTGCCTAAAAGGTTGTAAATATAGGTAAAGAATTGCTCTTTAGTGGCTATTACGAGCAGACGGTTCATGAAGACATTTTCCTTGCATAAAAGCAGATAATCAAATACATGAACTCAAAAAAGCTTAATTTAACTAGTTTTGTTTGTAATCACACAAAATAATCCGCGTTGACATTTTTATGCGTTATGAATATATAATTCAAGAAAATTCCAAGGCGAGAGTGGCGGAATTGGCAGACGCACTGGACTTAGGATCCAGCCCGCCTATTGCGGATAGGGGTTCAAGTCCCCTCTCTCGCACCATCTTCAGCAGAAATTTGTAAATATTTCAATAAAGAAGGAGATATTATAGTGAGTCAAGTTGTAGTCAAAATGGAAGAATTAAGTCCTGTAAAGAAAAAATTATCATTGGAGATACCCTGGAGCGAAGTTAAAAATGAACTGAATGCTGTATATCGCGAGGTCGGGAAAAAGGCCAAGATTAAAGGTTTCCGCCCGGGAAAAATCCCCCGCAACGTGTTAGAAACTTATTATAAAGAACAAGCAGAAGAAGAAACAGCAACTAATATTGTTAATAAATATTATTGGCAGACTTTGGAAGATAAAGGAATAGTTGCCGTCTCGCGGCCGGAAATAAATCAGGAAGGATTAAAGGAAGATACGGCCTTTTCTTTTTCTGCTTCTTTTGAAACGGAGCCAAAGTTTGAACCCAAAGGCTATAAAGGAATCAAACTGGAAAAAGAAAAAATTCAAGTAACCGACAGTGACATGGAAAAAAGACTCGACGAAATAAGGCAAATGTTTGCGACGATGGAAGAGATTAAAGATGACCGCCCCGCTGTAAAAGGTGATTTTGTTATGATTGATTTTGCCGGCAGTCTTAATGGAGAATTATCCAAAGAGTTAAAAGCGGACGACTATTATCTGGAAATCGGATCACAAAAATTTGTTCCCGGGTTTGAGGAACAATTAATCGGTATGAAAATTGAAGAAACAAAGTCGATTAACGTTGTTTTTCCTGTGAATTATCACGAAAAGAAATTTGCCGGGAAAGAGATTATTTTCAATGTAACGTTAAAAAATATAAAAGAGAAAAAGTTGCCGGAAATAGATGAAAATTTTATCAAAAATTTCGATAGATACAATTCTATAGAAGATTTAAAAACCGATGTGCGTAAAACTTTAGAAGAAAAATTTCAGGGCCTGGCGGAAACTAATCTGCAGAACAGTATTACAGAAGTATTAATCAAGGAAAACGATTTTGAAGTTCCACCTTCGCTTCTGGAAAAACAGATTTATTATATGATGGATGATACGCAAAAAAGGATGATTTCAGCCGGTATGGATGAGAAAAATGCGATGGAACTTAGCTTTAAAATGCATGATAAGTTTAAAGATGATGCAGTAAAAATAGTCAAATCTTTCTTGCTTTTGAAAAAGATTGCCGAAAAAGAATCTTTCATAGTCGAAGAAAACGATATAGAAAAATATATTCAGGAGTTAGCCGCTCAGTATGGCCGGGATTACGAATCATTAAGAACGATGTACAACAATGAAGAAAGAAAAGATGGTCTCAAAATGGAATTGATGCAAAAAAAGGTATTTGACTTTATCGAACAGAATGCCAATATTAAGGTAGTTGAAAAAAATGGTGTGGATGTGGAGGTTAAATAGTGAATTTGATTCCCATGGTGGTTGAACAAGACGGGCGAGGTGAAAGGGCATACGATATCTACTCCCGTTTACTGAAAGATCGCATTATTTTTTTGGGCACAACTATTGATGATAATGTAGCTAATTTAGTTGTTGCTCAGATGTTGTATTTGGAAGCCGAAAATCCGGATAAGGAAATCTTTTTTTATCTAAATTCTCCCGGAGGCAGTGTAAGTTCAGGTATGGCTATTTATGACACGATGCAGTACATTAAGTCGCCGATTTCGACAGTTTGCATGGGACAATCAGCAAGTATGGCCGCCTTGCTTTTAGCGGCGGGGGAAAAGAAAAAACGATTTGCCCTGCCTCATTCGAGAATTTTAATCCATCAACCATTGGGAGGTTTTCAGGGACAGGCAACGGACATTGGCATTCAGGCAAAAGAAATATTAAGATTAAAAGATGAGTTAAACAAAATCTTAGCCGATTTAACAGGACAGCCACTTCCCAGGATTATCAACGATACGGAGCGCGATTATTTTATGACTAGTGAACAAGCTAAAGAATACGGTTTAATCGATGAAATTATAATTCGCAAGCCGAATTCTTCAGCTAACACAAAAAAGGAGAATTAAGTGATAAAGAAAAGCAAGAATAACCGGACAGGGCAGGGCATGCTTTTTTGTTCTTTTTGTGGGAAAATGCAAAGTGAAGTGCGAAAATTGGTTGCCGGTCCGACAGCCTATATTTGTGATGAGTGCATTGAACTTTGCCGGTATATTGTTGAGGAAGAAGAAGATAACCTTGTAGAGAAAGATTCGAAAAAAGTTTTGCCGCATCCGAAAGAAATTAAGAAATTTTTAGATCAATATGTAATTGGTCAGGAAAAAACAAAGAAAATTTTGTCGGTCGCCGTTTATAATCATTATAAAAGATTGTTTTCCCATGTTGATCCCGACGGAATCGAAATTCAAAAAAGCAATGTGCTTTTAATAGGTCCTACAGGTTCAGGAAAAACATTACTGGCAAAAACTTTGGCAAAATTTCTCAATGTTCCTTTTACAATTGCCGATGCCACAACTTTAACTGAAGCCGGATATGTCGGTGAAGATGTAGAAAACATTATTTTAAGTTTACTGCAAAATGCCGATTATGATGTTACCAGAGCATCGAAAGGCATTGTTTATATCGATGAAATAGATAAAATTGCGAAGAAATCAGGGAATCCTTCCATAACCAGGGATGTATCCGGCGAAGGAGTTCAACAGGCATTGTTAAAGATCATGGAAGGAACAATGGCCAACATTCCACCAAAGGGAGGCCGTAAACATCCTCAGCAGGAGTTTATTCAAGTAGATACAACAAATATTTTATTTATATGCGGCGGCGCTTTTAATGACCTGGAAAACATCATTTCCAAACGACTGGGAGTTAATGCAATGGGTTTCGGCGCTGAAATAAAAAGCAAGAAGGAAAAGAGAATTGGCGAATTGCTTGCGGAAGCCCGGTCGGAAGATTTATTAAAATTTGGATTAATACCGGAATTTATCGGTCGGTTACCCGTTATAGGCACCTTGGATGAATTGGATGAATCGGCTTTAATCCGGATTCTTGTGGAGCCGAGAGATGCTATTATCAAACAATATAAAAAATTATTTGCTTTGGAAAATGTAGTTTTGAAATTCACAGATGGGGCACTAAGGGCTGTAGCCAAGTTATCAATGGAAAGAAAATCCGGTGCGCGCGGCTTACGCTCTATCCTGGAAAACACAATGCTGGAAGTCATGTATGATATTCCTTCAGAAACTGATATTAAGGAATGTGTCATCAGTGAAGAGGTCGTCTTAAAGAAAGAAAAACCAATTTTAATTTACGAAACTAAATCTGAATCTGAATCTGCTTAAAAAGTATACGGTGAAAATATGTTTGACGAAAAAAAAATCAATGACCAGGATAAAGCAGTTGTAATTCCACTCTTACCTCTGAGAGATGTTGTAATGTTTCCACATATGATCGTGCCTTTGTTTGTCGGTCGTGAAAAATCTATCGCCGCGCTGGAATCGGCGATGAAATACGAAAAAAGTATTTTTATGGTTGCTCAGAAAAATGCCAAGGATGATGATCCGAAACAGGAAGATATTTATCGTATTGGCACGATTGGCATTATCATTCAACTTTTACGTTTGCCTGATGGGACGGTCAAGGTCCTTGTTGAAGGAAAAACTCGTGGAGTCATAAAAGAATATTTACCCAGTAATGATTTTTTCCTGGTTAAAGTAAATGAGGTCGAGGATATTGATGATCAAAATGATGTGAAAAAGCAAGCGCTGATGCGCAACATTAAAGAATCTTTTGAGTTTTACCTGAAACTCAGCAAGAAAATCCACGTGGAAATGATAGGAACAATTGCCGCCATTGAAGATGCCTCTAAACTTGCTGATGTCGTTATTACCCATCTCAATGTGAAATTAGAAGATAAACAAAAAATTATAGAGATATTTAACATCGGCGAACGTCTGGAAACAATTTATTCGCTGATGCTCTCGGAAATCGAAATTTTGCAGGTCGAAGAAAAGATCAAGCGACGCGTTAAAAAGCAGATGGAGAAGACGCAGAAGGATTATTATCTTAACGAACAAATGCGGGCTATTCAGAAGGAAATGGGAGAAAAGGATGATTTTCGCAACGAGATAAGCGAGTTGGAAAAACGTTTGAAGCAAAAAAAGATGTCGGAAGAGGCAGTGAAAAAAGTCCGGCAGGAAATTAAAAAATTACAAATGATGACTCCCATGTCCGCGGAAGCTACAGTAGTCAGGAATTATATTGACTGGATATTGGACATGCCCTGGTCGGAAAAAACAGAAAATAAATTCACACTTAAAGAATCCGATGCTATTCTAGAAGAAGATCATTATGGATTAAAGAGTGTTAAAGAACGCATTATCGAATACCTTGCCGTGCAATCGCTGGTAAAGAAAAATAAAGGTTCGATTTTGTGTCTGGTTGGCCCGCCAGGTGTGGGAAAGACATCGATAGCTAAATCAATAGCCAGAGCCACGAATAGAAAATTTGTGCGTATTTCTCTGGGCGGCGTTCATGATGAAGCGGAAATTCGCGGCCATCGTCGAACCTATATCGGCGCTATGCCGGGTAAGATTATCCAGTTGTTAAAAAAAGCCGGTTCCAACAATCCCGTTTTTTGTCTCGATGAAGTGGATAAGCTTAGTTCTGATTTTAGAGGTGATCCATCATCTGCGCTGTTGGAAGTTCTTGATCCGGAGCAAAATTTTGCCTTTAATGATAATTATCTCGATGTCGATTATGATTTATCGGAAATTATGTTTATTACGACAGCAAACGTTTTACAGACAATACCCGCGCCACTGCAAGACAGAATGGAAGTAATCAGAATTGCCGGCTACACGGAACCGGAGAAGTTGCAAATAGCAAGAAAGTTTTTGATCAAGAAGCAATTGGAAGCCAATGGTCTTGTGATTGAGAATATTGAATTCACTAAAGGGGCATTGCTCAAAATCATCCGTCAATACACGCGGGAAGCCGGCGTTCGCAACCTGGATCGGGAAATTGCTTCTATTTGCCGCAAAGTAGCCAAAGAAATAGTGAGTAATGACAACAAGAAGAAAATGGTGATTAGTTCCAAGTCTATATCCAAGTATTTGGGCGTACCCAAATACCACCATGGTGAAATTGAAGGTAAAAATGAAATCGGTTTGACAATTGGCCTGGCTTGGACGGAAGTTGGCGGAGAACTATTAGCTATTGAAGCCTCCATTATGGAAGGCAATGGCAAGATGATAATGACCGGAAAATTGGGTGATATCATGCAGGAATCGGTTCAAGCTGCCTTGAGTTATATTCGTGCTCGCGCCGAGCAATTCGGCCTCGCAAAGAATTTTTATAAAAAAATTGATATTCATGTCCATGTGCCGGAAGGCGCGATTCCGAAAGATGGTCCTTCCGCCGGCATTGCCATGGTTACCTCCATTGCCTCTGTGCTGATGAGGAAAAAAGTGCGTGCCGATTTAGCTATGACCGGTGAAATTACTTTAAGGGGCAGAGTTTTACCGATCGGCGGTCTCAAAGAAAAACTTCTTGCCGCTCATAGGGGCAATATTAAAATGGTGATTATTCCGAAAGATAATGAAAGAGATCTTGCTGAAGTTCCGCAAAATGTGCAGAATGCGCTGAAGATTATTTTTGTCGAGCATATCGATGAAGTGCTGAAAATTGCTTTTATTCAGGATGAAGAAGATATTGGCGCAACAGTCACAGCAGCTGTGTCGGTAATTCCCCAATCAGTGAATTAAAAGATTTTTAGTGCTTTTATAACTTGACAAGGAATATCAATGTTGCTAGAAGCCTCGCAGTATTTATGATGTATTACGGGCGGGTAGCTCAGCTGGGAGAGCGCCACGCTTACACCGTGGATGTCACAGGTTCGATCCCTGTTCCGCCTACCATTAATGCTGAATTGAGGATTAAAAATTAAAATGATTTTTTGGGGTCGTAGTTAAGTTGGTTATAACGCCGGCCTGTCACGCCGGAGGGCGTGGGTTCAAGTCCCATCGGCCCCGCCAGAAAATCTAAAAGGAGTCAGCTAGTTACATTGACTCCTTTTTTATTTGGTTAAAAACTATCTTTTTCTTAATGTCATTTCCAACCTCCACCCTCAAAAACAGACTATTAGGCATAAAATTATATCCCCCACAAGTTAAGGAGTTTTACTTCTTATTTATGTTTATCTTTGACCCCTGTTTCAATTTAGCGCTTTCTAAGAAAGAATAGCCAACCCAGTTTTAGAAAGTGACTTTCTGAAAATCGGAATGCCCCCTACCCGGTGTAGTCGTCTTTTGGTGTGTATCTCTGTGTATACTAACTACAGACCTGCCTCCGAAATGTTCCGATAATTTTTTGAAAGCCAGTTTTTATAGCCATAATATTTCTACTTCCTGAAATGTTGTTTTTATAATTCAGACAAAGCATATCTACTTTAACTTTTAAATCCAATGCAGAATTAGGTAAAATAATTCCTTTTACATTTAAGGGAGAAGTCAATGGTCTTCGTACATTTAGCATTAAGATGGCTTCAGGTCAGTAATGACTTGAAGCTTTTTTTATTATTTTAATAGGAGATTTTATCTATGTACTAAGAAATTGGAAAATTTCGTTAAAGAACCAGAATTTTTTATTAAACAGGGTATAATAATAATGAGTGAAAAGTTTACCAAAGATTCGATTAGAGTGAC
>CAVQCU010000019.1:0-16542 GCA_963710995.1 uncultured delta proteobacterium | reverse complement strand
AGAGTGGACAGATGAGGTCTTAAAATAAGAGACGGTTTTAGGTTATAATCAACCAAGAAAGGAGAAAAGAGATGTTACCTAAAACCAAACAAGATGCAGAATCAGTAGTCAAAGAGATCAAACGAAACACCCGCCGTAAGTTCAATTCAGAAGAGAAAATCCGGATCATATTGGAAGGTTTGCGAGGAGAAGACAGCATAGCCAATATCTGTCGAAAAGAAGGTATAGCACCGGGTATTTACTACAAGTGGAGCAAGGCCTTTTTAGAAGCGGGGAAAAGGCAATTGAATGGGGATACGATCCGTGAAGCCACTAGCAGCGAAGTAACAGTACTCCGGAATGAGAATGAGGAATTAAAGCAATTGGTGGCGGAACTGAGCTTAAAGAACAAGGCTCTTAAAAAAAGTTTGAGTGGTCTGGAGTAAAAGTAGAGCGATATATGCGTTACAGCCAGACCGAGAAGATGGAGGTCATCAGAATGGTGGAAGAATCGCCGTTGAGTGCAAAGCAGACACTGAAAGAACTTGCTATCAACCGCAGCACGTTTTACAAATGGTATCAACGCTACGAGCAGAGTGGCTATGATGCTCTGAAAACCCATTATCATCCGCCGAAGCAGTTCTGGAACGAGATACCGCCGTGGGAGAAGGAATGGATCGTGAAGATCGCTCTGGAACATCCGGAAAAGTCTCCCCGCGAACTCGCCTGTTATATTACGGATGAGCAGGGGTATTACGTTTCAGAGTCAACCGTATACCGTATTTTAAAAGCCCATGACTTGGTGACCAGTCCACTTTATACGGTAATAAAAGCGCATGATAAGTTTCCTCAGCCCACCAAGAGAATTAATGAACTGTGGCAGACGGATTTTACCTTTTTCAAGGTCATGCATTGGGGATGGTATTATCTGTCCACGGTTCTTGATGATTACAGCCGGTTTATCCTGGCTTGGCGTCTGTGTTGTGGTATGGCGACAGATGATGTGAAGCTGACTTTAGACGATGCCATTCTGTTTACAGGCATACGGCAAGTAACGGTCATCGATCGTCCCAGGCTTTTATCGGATAACGGTTCCTGCTACATCTCCAAGTCCCTGGGGAATTACCTTGAAGAGAAAGGGATTGGCCATACCCGGGGCAAGCCGTTTCATCCGATGACACAAGGCAAAATAGAACGATACCATCGCTCCATGAAGAATGTCGTTCTTTTGGATCACTATTATAGTCCCTCTGAGCTTGAGGATAAGATCCGGGTCTTCGTAGACTACTATAACAATTATCGATACCACGAGGCCTTGGGGGATGTTACCCCTGCTGACATTTATTATGGACGTGAACGGGAAATTTTGGAAAGGCGCAAACAAATTAAACAGAAAACTATACTTTTACGGAGAAAACAAAATCTTGCCCGTAAGGCAAAAATTGGTTATATAGACACCAAAACCATCTCTTAGTTTTTGATGCTATCTGTCCAAAACCTTTTGAAGACATACAGGTGGGGAATTTTCTTGAGGACATCCATGCAGAACCACTTTTCGAACTTCACCACTGCGACACTTAGGCGTTAGACCCCTGCGATGCCCGCAGATTTTGCTGGAGTCGTTCGATAAGATCACGAATGGCTCTTGCGTCGTCTTTGCGATGCCCATGGCTCACAATGGGGTTGCTTCCTCCTGCCGAATCAATTCGGATGTTGGACCATATTAAACCCGTTTGTATATTGACCGAAGCCACTTTAGGGATTGCAATGCTCTCTTCATTGGAACCGAAGAGTCGCGATTTAATCCGCGTAACCCGGTTTTGATTTACTTCAATACGCACTGGGAAAAGTAGGTTGCCCGAAGTCAACCGGCTTGCGGTGAATACACGGTTGTCGTCAACCATCACTTCCTCCTTTGATTCAATAATTTAAATTGATAAAGCATCGCTTTTCCACAGTGAAAGTATATGAAGAAGAATCCTGCGTGTCAAGGAAATCTTGGCTATAAAATGTGAGGGGGTAGTGCCTATGTTTGTTGTCGGGCATGAATTTTATTTATTAGATTGAAGTCTTACATTTTAGTCACAGTTGACGATTTGTTTGTTTCAAGAAGTAATGCTTATTCTAAGTGATTCAGGTTTCGGATTTAATCATCTTTAATTGCACTCTTTTATTTCTTAACCAATGTGGCAATGGTTATTGTTTCAGAGCCATACTTGTTCCTTATTTTGTCCATGGCTTTGTCAATTCGTTTATTTTTATCGGTTTTAACATTGTCTTGTATTGGGTCAAAAAACGACAACTGATCCGAACAACAGTTGTCATGAAATCCCGAGAGGCTTATTCCAATTAATCTTATTGGATGGAACTTATTCCAGTTTTGTTCAAGCAGACTGCAACTAGCCTGGTATATTTCCTTGGTAGTACAGGTTGCAGGAATGGTTGTCTGCCTGGTGACTACATGAAAATCAGAATATTTTAGGGTGATATGAACCGTGCGGCCTTTTTTGCTATGCCTTCTTGCAGTCATACCAATATCATCAGCAAGCTCCATTAGAACCAGTTTTGCTTTCTCAATGTCGGATATATCTTCCGGCAGTGTTGTTGAGCGTCCGATTGACTTCATATCATCATCAGTGCGAGCGAAAACAGGGGAATTATCAATCCCGTTTGCATGCAGATAAATTTCATTTCCACCTTTACCAAAATTTTTGACAATGAGGTTTTTATCAACCTTCGCAAGTTCACCTATCGTCTTTATTCCCATGCGATTCAGCTTTTCAGCAGTTTTACCTCCAATACCGTACATTTCTTTCACCGGAAGTGGCCAGAGTTTTATTGGAATATCCCGTTCCCATAGTTCGGTGATGCCGAGAGGTTTCTTCATTTCAGCTGCCATTTTTGCAAGGAACTTGTTTTCAGCAATTCCAATGGAGCACCAAAGCCTGAGTCTGTCTTTGATTTCATCCATTATACGCTTTGCAGCCACTACAGGTTTGCCAAAAAGTCTTTCACTTCCTGTCATATCAAGCCAGGCCTCATCAATGCTGTTTTGTTCCAGAGCAGGAGTATAAGTAGACAGTAATTCCATAACCTCTTCTGATTTCTGCCCATAGAAATGATGATCTGGCGGTACCAAGATTATTTTCGGGCAAAGTTTCATGGCTTCGTGAAGTACCATGGCGGTTTTGACTCCGTAAGCTCTTGCTTCATAGTTTGCCGCAAGAATAATTCCAGTACGCTTTTTTGGATCGCCGGCCACGGCAGAAGGGTTTCCGACAAGGGAAGGATTTCTTGTCATTTCGCAGCTGATAAAAAAGGCATTCATGTCAACAAGAAATATAACTTTTTGCGTAAGACACCTCTCTCAGTAATTGACTAAAGGTACTTTTAATAATAATATTTGTCCATAACATATTCAAGTTCTCAGATACTGTGAGTAAGGTATAATTATGAGAATTGCGAACTGTTAAGCAAATTTGACCAATGAGCGATCTGGCCAGCAAAGGGTTTATGATGTAGAAAATTTCCGGAAATAGAATTAATATTATTTTTATGGATGATAACGATACATTAATTGAACTTGAAAAATTGGTGGAAAGACTCGGGATGAAGATCCGGTATGAACCCGTTTATGTTAGTGGTAGTGAATATTGCCGGATAAAAGAACAAGAATTTGTGATTATCAATAACAAGGCAACACCCAGAGAAAAGATTCATATTTTGATTGATGCAGTTAAGCGGCGTGATCTGACTGATGTAGAGATATTGCCGTCAATTAGAGAGCTTCTGGATAAGAAATATGAATGACCATGATGTAGGCAAAAATGTGGATTACGAACCAGTCCAGGTTGAATGCTATAGCGGCTACAAGTCCAATGAGCGGCCAATAGCTTTTACATCCCAAAGATGCCGTCAAGAAGTGTCAGAAATATTAGATCGTTGGTATGAGGGAAGTATTGATACCAGCCGGCCACAGATAGATTATTTCAAGGCCAGGACATCAGATGGACAGGTTTTTCTGCTACGGTATCTATCTTTGTTTGATGTCTGGTCTGCTCGTGTTTAAGATTGTTTTCCGGTCATTAATTAAAATCATAATAATCTACCGTTGATTCCAGCAGCTTTAAAAAGCAATCAACATCCTGCAAACATAAAATACGCAGGTTCCTGCGCTTTTCAGGTTCTACCACATTGATATTTTCCCGGAAGAACCTATCAACCCATTGTTCATATTTCATCTGTGCTCTTTTGGAAACCACTTTATCTTTGGACTGAAGGTATTTCTGGAGATCAAGAACAGCTGATTGTATTTCATAAATTGATTCTATGGGAGTCATTGAAACGCTTCCTTATAGCCATCCAACAATTCCCGTATAACTGGTTTTATATACATATCTCTGAGGTCAAACTGTTGCAGAGACGTGATCATAACCTGAATTTTTTCTTTTACTGAAGCTTTGGAATTAAGAATAATAACATGTTTCCCTTCTACACGACACAGACCTCCAGAACTGGAAGACTCTTCAATGTTTATGTTTTCATCACGAACTAATATTTCCAGTTTTTCAGCCAATTCTTCAAGGTAACTTAAAATAACTTCGTCATTCATCATACTTTTTTTCCTTAATAATTATCATACCCGACTCTTCTGCCGGTCTCCATACTTTTTCATATATCGTTAAACCGTTTAATCATTTCATTTAAACAAATAGAAGAAAACGGCATTTTAAACCAGTTACCGCAAAAGATCACTGTTGTTAATTCATATCAAATATCAATATCTTACAATGTTCTTTTGTTTTTTTGAAAATCTGGCACGCAAATTTCATTAGTATAAAGGCAAATAAACAAATTACCCAGGAGGTAACAGATCATGAAAAAGACATTAGGAACAATGATAGCGGCAGCGGCAGTAATTCTTTTAACGGCAACTTTCAGCTTTGCTGAATACACGGCAGCGGGAGTAACCAATTTCCCCTTCTTCCAACTTGGATGTTTAATCATTGGTGGGTTGATCATGGTTTCTCTGAAACGTAAATATGAAAAGATGTATGTCAGTGAAGTGGTCGGGATCTTTGCTCTGTACACAATCCTGATGGCACTGTTCACCAGCCCTGTTATTGAAGCAGTGAAAACAATTGTAAGCTAAAAAGGTAACACAAAACGTATATAGAACAAGAAATGGCAAAATAGATATAACCGCTACAACAAACACATGATCTGTTTGTTACATGCCCCCTCAATGCTTGTATGGATTGAGGGGTTTTTTATATGGATCGATAATCTTTTCATTTAGTAATTAAACCGCAGTTTATTATGATTGGACATTTACTTTTTTAACTGAGGTCTTTTTGGCGGTTTTCTTTGCAGGTTTTTTGGGTGCAGCGGTTTTTATTTTTTTGCCACCGATCTTGCTTAACTGCCATTCGAGTTTTTTGATCTTTGCAAAGGCTGCTTTTATCTTTTTATTCTCATCCAGACTTTTCCTGCTGTCAAGAACAGCATAAGTCATACCGCCTAGTTCATTCATCCGGTCTTGTATTTTTAAGTTCAGATTAAATATCTTATACTGTCTTTTTCCTTCCGCTGAGAGTTCATTCATTTTCACGGACACGACATTTGCCCCTTCTTTTAAGACAGCAATCCCTTCTTCCATTCCTTTCTTCAGGTTATTTTTGATTTGATCAAAAAGGCTTTCCATTATTTTCTCCTTGTGATTTTAATAATGCTTATTCTATTAAACTTTCAAGTTAATCCCATTATCGGACAAATCATTTTTTTAAAGATGAAGACTTTCTAATCACCAATAATTTGCACAATAATATCTCTATGCCTTCCCCGATTGTCAAAGTCAATGAAAACAATCTGCTGCCATGTTCCCAGAGTCGGTTTTCCCTTGACAAGAGGAACTGTCAGAGAAGGTTTCATTAAAGCAGCGCGAACGTGGGAAAATCCATTGCCATCTCCCCATCGTTCATTATGTTCATAAGGAATGTCTGACGGGGCAATTCTTTCGATAGCCGCCTTTAAGTCTTGCAAAACACCAGATTCATATTCAATGGTCGTTATAGATCCCGTAGAACCGGGGCAGAAAATGGTAATCAGTCCATTAGCAATCAACGATCGTTCAACAATGGAAAGCACTTGGGAATTAATATCAATAATGTCGCAGAAACCTTTTGTATTAATCGAAATTGTTTCTTTAATAATCATAAATTCAACTTTTTGATTTAATCATCTTAGCCTGAACGCTCTTCATTTCTTCCAGCAATTCCTGCTTACTGATGATTCCTTTTTTGTCCAGAAGATTGATAATTGCCTCCGATTGAATAACTTCGGACATCAGCAATTCTTTAAAGTCTACAATTTCTTTGCTATCCAACTTTTTACCCATGATCCTTATCCTTAATGAATGCAGCTTCCAGAAGGTCTCTGGTCACTTGATAAATTTTATCATCCTTGCTTACTCTTGGTCCAGCTATATTCAGGGTTCTTAGCTTATTCTTTCTGATCCAATTATTCAGCGAATCTGCTGCTTCCGTTATTGTTGCATTGTCCATATCCAGATGAAGACATGGTTTATGATGTTTGATAGTGAATATCTGTGTCAGGGCGGATCCGCCAGTCAGATTGCCATGAGATACAATGACAGTCCCATCGGAATCAATAACATTTTGTTCTGTCCTCTTGTCATAGCTGGTAGTCGCCATTTCCTGAAGGTGATACTTGTCAGGAAGTTGACCTGCTTCGGTTATTCTTCCCTTTGGTATCCAGCCTCCATGAGGGATATTGTTATCAATGGCAAAATCAAGAGCTGATCTGTCAGCACCAGTTTGTCCACCCGAAATTATTTTAGTAATCATTTCCTTCATATTTAGTTTTATCGAAATATACAATCAACTACTATTTTAACTTTAAATCGTTGAGTATCCGAACGCTTTCCTTCCCATGTCCTATAATAGCTCATCTTTATAACACTCTCAGCGAGAGATTTTGGTCTGAATATCCATATATGTGTAGTGGGAGAACCGATAAGATCACTTTTTTTCTCCTGCTTTTCGGAAACTATTTCGTAGCCAAGTTCGTCAAAATGCCAACTATACCCTGTTGTTTGATTCTCTTGAAGCTCTAGCTGAATCTCATCCCCGCATTGTATTCTCACCATGCTATCATTAGAATCGATAGTTATAATGTGTACCACTTTTTCTCGATGATGAAGCTGTTGTCGTTGTTGATTTTGCCAATAATCATTGAATGGGTCATCAGAAGCTACAACATTAAATGCAAAAGCAGGAATGGTAATAATGCTTAAAATTAAAAAAATGATTGCAGTAAATATTTTCATGAACTCTCCTCAGCGAAAGTGAAAATTTATAAGCAGTATAGTACAAATATTTTCGTAAAATAAAGTATTTTTAATAGAAAGGAGTGATTAATTGCTGAAAAATCTTTGCTTTGCATATGGCTGGTTTATTGAGATATAATGAATAAAGAAATCAAAGCCAGTAAAGGAAAAGCTATGAAAGTGCTTCTTATTTCCGCTAATACCGAACATATGAATATTCTACCATTACCCCTGGGGCTGAATTGTGTCGCTGTAGCGACGCGAAATGCAGGGCACGACGTGCGATTGTTAGATCTCATGGCGGAGAAAGATAGCAACCTGGCTATAACAGATGCCATTGAGTCATTTCGTCCCGAAGTCATAGGTGTATCTGTGAGAAACATTGATGACCAAAACATGGATCCGCCGGTATTCTTATTGGATAAGGTAAAAATAATCATCAACTACTGTCGAACCCATTCAAGTGTTCCAATTATTTTAGGTGGAGCTGGTTACAGCATCTTTCCGGAAAGTGCCTTAGAATATTTAGAAGCAGATATGGGAATACAGGGAGAGGGGGAAGTAGCTTTTCCTGCCCTTTTATATCGAATGCAACGAGGTATAGATCTTCGGGGAACGCCAGGACTTTATTTACGAGGACGTGGACTTCAAGGGGAAAGGCAGTATGCAAAAATCTTGGATGAATTGCCTTTCGCCGATGAAAAGATGTGGTCAATATCAAATTCCGACGATGATGATTTTGGAATTCCTATCCAAACAAGGCGCGGCTGTCCCATGAATTGCAATTATTGTTCTACAGCGGATATAGAAGGGCGCTCTATTAGGAAGCGAAGTCCGGAACTTGTCATTGAGAATATTGTGCGTCATATAGATGCCGGATATAAACGATTCTATTTCGTTGACAATATATTTAATATGCCTTTGTCCTATGCCAAAGATCTTTGCCGTAAGATCATAGATAGAAAATTGGGAATATCCTGGAGGTGTATTTTTCACCCCGGAATAGTTGATGCAGAATTAGTCAATCTATTAGCAATGGCTGGTTGCAGGGAAGTATCCTTAGGATTTGAAAGTGGTTGTGAACAAATTCTACGGATCATGAATAAGAAATTCAACCTAGATTCTATTCGCTGTACATCAGAAATGCTCAGGACAGGCGGAATTAAACAAATGGGCTTTTTAATGTTAGGGGGTCCTGGAGAAACCAAAGAATCAGCCGAACAAAGCCTGGCTTTTGCCGATTCATTAGATATGGATGCGATGAAAATTACCATTGGCATTCGTATTTATCCCAACACCGCTTTATCAAAAACAGCTGTCACTGAAGGTTTGATTTCTCCGGAAGATAATCTGCTTTATCCGAGATTTTACATCGTTCCAAAACTTGAGGGATGGTTACGTAAAACAGTTAGCACATGGGTGGAAAGCCGACCCAACTGGATGAGCTAAATAAATGATCCAGAGGATTTGTGCTTAATTCAAAAAATCTTAAATTGGAATTATGTCTATAAGATCAACATTCAGAGCCTTACAGTATAGAAATTACCGTCTATTCTTTCTTGGACAGGGCACATCTTTAATAGGCACATGGATGCAGCGTGTTGCTACAGCCTGGCTGGTATACCGGCTTACCAATTCAGCGGTTTTACTAGGGCTTGTGGGATTTGTTAGCCAAATCCCGACTTTTATCCTTTCGCCTCTCGGCGGGGTAATAGCTGATAGATGGAATAAAAAATATATTTTCCTCGTAACCCAGGTTTTGGCTATGATTCAAGCTCTTGTCCTTGCAATTCTCGTAGTAAAAGGCACCATCACGGTGTCCTGGATAATTTTCTTAAATGTTTGTCTTGGTTTAATCAACGCTTTTGATATCACCGCACGACAATCTTTCGTAGTTGATATGATTGAGAACAAAGCTGATCTCAGTAATGCAATCGCATTAAATTCATCCATGGTAAATGGAGCCCGGTTATTGGGGCCTTCAATCACAGGAATATTGATAGCATATGCAGGTGAAGGCGTTTGTTTTTTCATTAACAGCGCAAGTTACCTGGTAATAATAATAGCTTTGCTTACAATGAAAATTACTCCCCCAAAAAAGAAAAGAAAAAATACACATATAATCAATGATTTTAAAGAAGGATTTATTTATATTTACAAATCTGTTCCTATGCGCTCCACTATATTTTTATTGGCATTGGTAAGCCTTTTAGGAATGCCTTTTCAGGTATTAATGCCTGTATTTGCAAAACAAGTTCTTGGTGGTGGGCCTCATACCCTTGGATTCCTCATGGGTGCAACGGGTCTTGGCGCTTTAATTGGTGCGATATACCTTGCTTCAAGAAAAAGTAGTGAAAATATATGGAATATTATACCAGTCTCTGCAGCTTTATTCGGTATTGGATTAATAGCCTTTTCACTGTCGAAAAGTTTATGGCTTTCTTTATTGCTTCTTTTAATTGCTGGCTGGGGAATGATGGTTCAAATGGCTTCCAGCAATACGTTGCTTCAGGTTTTAGTGGATGATGATAAGAGGGGTCGCATAATGGCATTTTATGCGATGGCCTTTATGGGTATGGTTCCTTTCGGGAGTTTGCTTGCGGGCAGCCTTGCCGGGCTCATAGGAGCGCCAAACACCGTTCTGGTTGGCGGCGCTCTGTGTATTCTAGGCGCTTTTGTGCTCTTTAGAGATATCAGGCTGGCAAAGGATGTGATGCCTATATTGGAAAAGGAAATCACCCCGGAAATGGAAGCAGGAATTGAATCTTCAGAAGAAGTCACGGATTCTTTGTAAATGGGGAGTAATGACTATGAGCGATAACATTAAAGTTATAAATTTGGATTTTGTAAATGCATTCTTAATAAAGGTTAAAGATGGCTATATTTTAATTGATACCGGTTTGCCCCAGCAGTGGGAAAAACTGAATGAGAAATTAATGTCCGCCGGTTGTTTACCCGGCACATTAAAACTTGTAATAATAACTCACGGTGATTGGGACCATACTGGCAACTGTTCAATGTTGCAAGAAAAATATAAAGCCAAGATCGCTATGCATTCCGCTGACGCTTTTATGGCAGAGGGCCAAGTGTTCCTCAAACGCAAAATAAGGACGTTGTCCCGTAGAATCTTTTTTATGCTCATGATGCTAATGATAAAACTACAGAAAAACAAAATAAGTTTTAATAAATTCAAACCCGACATACTTTTGGCAAATGGACAAAACATGGGAGAATATGGCTTTGATGCGAAAATCATTCACATTCCGGGACACACCAAAGGCTCTATAGGGATTTTAACTACTGAAGGAGATTTGTTTGCCGGGGACACATTCGTGAACAGAAAGAAACCTGATAGTGCAGAAATCATCGAAAATTTGCAGGAGCTTGAAAAAAGTATCGACATGTTGAAGAAAATGAATATTAAAATGGTCTATCCAGGTCATGGTAGACCGTTTATGATGAGGGATTATTTGAAAACAAGGATAGAAGATTGCCGAACCTGCGTACAATCTTGTCGTCATAATTATTGAGGAAATATAGTCAATTATTATCATTTAATGTCCACTTATTATTCATAGTAACACCTTGAAAAGTGGAGTATAAAGGTTTAAATTATACTTATAGAGTTAGGCAAGGAGGAAAAATATGAAAAAAGTTGCCTTGGCAGTTCTTATTTTCACAATGATAATATTTCTCGTAAACCCATTATCCAGTGACGCAAGCGGCGGCCGTTCGGGCAGTGGCCATTCGATAAGTGGCCATTGGAGTGGCGGCTATTGTGGTTGGTGGGCGCCTTGGGCGGTAATAGGAGGTGCAGCAGTTCTGTCACCTTATTATTATCCTTATTATGCTCCCTATTATTATTCACCCTATTACCTACCGCCAATAGTGGTCGACCAAGAACAGCCTTCGGTGTATGCTCAACCGGCCCCATCAGTATCACCATCGACGACGGCTGGAAGAATCTTTATCTATCCCCGCAAAGGCCAAAGCGAAGAGCTACAGGCGAAGGATCGTTATGAGTGCCACAGCTGGGGTGTGAGCCAAACAGGCTACGATCCGACTCAGCCTACCAGTGGCATGCCAAGAGCCCAGTTGAACCAAATGCGTGCAGACTATAAACGGGCGATGAGCGCCTGTCTTGACGGTCGCGGGTATACCATGAGATAGCTATAATAATACTGCCCGGATAAAGAGACAGCCGCCAGTCTAAACCCTTTTTTTAATTCTTTGTCTGACTTTGTCCCAGGATTTTGTGATCAAGAAGCTTTCTTCCATATTATCTACCATTCGAACAAATTTTGGCCATGGGATGGAAAAGGAAAGTACTTCGGAAGAAACACAAGGCCGGGCAGAGACATCAAACATACCCAATACCGCACAAGGTCGTTTGGATTGGAGTTCATGGTAAGGATGATAAACGATAGAACCGCAACCGGCACCAAAGGGAGCAATGACCTTATTGGATTCCGTCTCATCATAATTTGCTAAAGTGAAAAGGCCTGAAAGGACATCCGGGGGAGCAAAGAAAATGATTACCAAGGGTTGATCACTTTCTTCCATGGCGTCCCACCGTTTGAACACAATATATTTTGCAGGCGCTTTAAACAGTGTCTGTTGCTTCATTATCTCTTTAACAAGTTCTGGCGATTTCTTGTATCTTTCACCATCAAGTTTTCCCGGAATACCGTAAGAAAGGAAATATTCAAAATTGGGTGCCTGGTTATCCTCAAAACCCAGATATCGCCTTCCACCACCACAGCCAATAGTATTGACATCAAAACATCTCGTATTGCCCTTACTTACACTCGCTAAATCAGCGATGATACAGCGATGTCCCTTCGGGGGCTTTAACATACTTTTTTCTTCTTTTACATCGGTATAGTAAAATCCGATGGGTAAATCAGCTCCGGGAAAATATTTGTTCCATTTCTGATCGAATTCATTCTTGAATTTCTTTTCCATGACAACACTCCTTCACATTTAAAGTATAGCTATATAAAATACTTGTTATTGTCGGTTAACGTTTGCATATATCTGTTTACAATTTTATTACCAAAGTCATTCTAATCATTTTTCTAATTCCTTTGCTGTTAAATTATTAACTTAATTCTTATCCTTAATGAATGCAGCTTCCAGAATATCTCTGGTTACTTGATAAATTTTATTATCCTTACTTGCTCTTGGTCCAGCTACATTCAAGATTTTTATCTTAGTCTTTTCGATCCAATTATTCAATGAATCTGCCGCTTCCGTTATTGTTGTTTTGTTCATATCCAGATGAAGACGTGGTTTATGATGTTTGATAGCGAATGTCTCTGTCAAAGCAGATCCGCCAGTCAGATTTCCATGAGATACAATAACAGTCCCATTGGAATCAATCACATTTTGTTCTGTCCTTTTGTCATAGCTGGTAGTCGCCATTTCCTGAAGATGATACTTGTCAGGAAGTTGACCTGCTTCGGTTATTCTTCCCTTTGGTATCCAGCCACCATGAGGGATATTATTGTCAATGGTAAAATCAAGAGCTGCTCTATCGGCTCTTGTTTGTCCACCTGAGATTATTTTTTCAATCATTAATCAACCTCTATTTATTTTATTATCTTCCTTCATACCTGTCTGAATGTTCTTTATGCTTATACCAGTTATCAATATAAATCTCCGCCAATTTCTTATTCCTGATTATCAGCAAATTCTCCGCATTCTTTTCTTCCGCAGCTTTAGTAAAATTAAAACTTCCGGTTATTACAATTTCCTTATCAATGATCATTATCTTGTTGTGGGCAATAGCGTGTCGGGAATCTATATAGGTGGTTACTCCCATGTGAGCAATAAAATCTCCAGCACTGTATTTTTCTGATTTATTGGATTTGTCCAGGATGATTTCTACATGGATTCCTCTCTTGTGTGCATTTACTAAAGCTTTTGCAATCGGCGCTGATGTAAATGAATATGCCTGGATAAGTATTTCTGATTTTGCATTGTCGATTTGATTAACGATTGCTTCAGTGCAGCCGCCATTGGGAGTGAAATAGACATTGGTGACATCAACATTAAATGCGAAAGCAGGAAGTGTAATAACTCAAAACTAAAAAAATGATTGCAGTAATTTTTTTCATGAACTTTCCTCCGATAGAAAGTGAAAATTTATAAGCAGTATAATCATTATTTTCTTAAAGATATTATCTTCATGGACATTTAAATTTGACCGTTTACATTCCATATTTTAATTTGATTTCATCCGTAAGCCAATCCAATTCATTATTAGACCTAAGATAATTAATGATTTTTTGCCAACTGCATTTCCTAAGTAATTTCTTATTGATTAAAGAATTCTTTGTCAATGTATATGCAATATCTCCTTTACCTTGATTCTTAAATGATGGATTGCGCTCGTCGTATATTAGTAACGCGTGACCGTAATTTTCTGATATGTCGCCATTTTTTATGCACGCGGATAAAATGTTTCTAACAAGTTGATAAGTCGAACTCAGTGGACAAATAGTATGATCAATATCTTTCTGCCACTTTAATAAATGTGGAATGTAATTCCAATACGAGACACCAATTTCTGTTAAAGAGCATCTTTCCTTTCTGTTATTTTGATGAGTATATGAACCGTTACAATAATCAGAAATAAAATTGGAATCCTTTTTTGTTAGTTTTGGTCGAGAACAATTTCCTACATCCTCCTCCGTAAATTTGCATTCAATTGCAATTTTATAATCATTATGAAGGAATGCATCAATACTTGTCTGCCTTGGTTCTTTAAGATAATTTACCTTATACTCAAGTGAGAAATTAGCTGAGGAAGCGTTGATGTTATTTAATAATGGCTCATTATACTCGTCATCTTTAATTTGATTTAAACAATCTAGTTTTTGATAAATGTTTAAATTACCCAAAATGCTTTGTGCTAAAACTTGAGAACTTGTAAAACTACGATACCATCTATGTCTTTCATATTTTGGGATTAATGCTAATAATGATAATATTTCTTGCTTATCTGCTTTTGGATTGATTATGGGATTTAGCCATTCTGATTGAGGATAGAAAACCGGTGGTCTATTTATTTTATTTTTCGATGGTTCAAAGTATAAATCATATTGTGGGTATTTTGCTCTTTGATAATCCCAGAATCGATTAATAATTTCTTCTTTGTATTCCATTATTATCCTCCAATATTGCAACCACATAACGCCCCAAATCACGGGAAGCGTGAAAAGCGATCTCGTGCATAATGGCATTCTTATTTAAGAATGTATAATTGCTCTATTATATCCACCATGCCCATAGTATCTAAGCCACAATATTCTTCCAGTAATTTTCTAACTTTATCCTTATCTTTATTATCATCTGTAAATGTAATCCTATAATATTCTGCGCTAGCTGTTCCACCGTCACCGATCTCCATATCATCATATGATTTGCCTGTTAGTACAGGCAGAACTTGCTTGAGTGAACAACTGCCGTCCTGCTTTGGATGATAATAATCAAAATCTCTGAAAGGCTGTAGTAAATCGATCATTCTTTCTTCTATAGATTCCACCCAATTTTTGTATTTTGGAAGTACTTCGGTACATTTCTTAAGAATGCCTATTTCAAAACCTGCATTAAAGGCAATTACAGAACCTTTTGTTCCCATGACTTCTTTTAACTTTGCCATAAACTCAGGACGGGGATCATTAGTTCCATCTGCCAGAAATGAAAAGTGCTCCGGTTCGGCTCCTTTTTCTGTAACCACATGCACGGAGAACTGGAAAGGTATTTGCTGATAAGGACGGGATTTATCAAATATCGGGATAACCGAACCACATGTTTCAAAATCCATGTAATAAGCAGGATATTGAATTGTAGATAAAAACTCTTTTATCTTTTTTTTATCAATATGAGGTTTGCCGGTCTTTTCACAAGCAACCTGTATTTGATTCTTTTCGCTGAGTTTATATTTTTCAGGTATTTCAGTTAATTCAAGTGACCTGCCCCCCGAAAACCGATCCAATATTTAAGTTAGGATTGGGGTATAATAAGAAAGATATTAAAGGGGGTAAGAGATATGAGCAGAAAGCGATTTACGATGGAGCAGATTATTGGTTTACTTCGGGAGATGGATGTAAAAATTTCACAGGGCAAAAATGTTGGGCAGATTTGCCGGGAGATAGGGATATCAGAACAAACATACTACAGATGGCGTAAAGAATATGGCGGTATGAAGACTGTCCAGGTAAAGCGCCTTAAGGATTTGGAAAGGGAGAACTCGCATCTCAAGAAAGCAGTAGCAGAACTAACCGTGGACAAGCTGATTTTGAAGGAAGCTTTGGAGGGAAACTATTAAGCCCCGACAGACGCAAGCGCTGCGTGGAGCATGTGAGGGAGAAACTTCATATTTCCGAACGGCGTGTCTGTCGGGTGATAAATCAACCCCGGTCAACCCAGAGACATTCCACTATAGCCAGATGTGATGAGGGGCGTTTGAGGTCGGAGATTATTGGGCTAGCCCTCAAGTATGGCCGTTACGGTTACCGAAGGATAACAGCTCTTTTACAACAGGATGGATGGCGGGTTAATCATAAACGGGTGGAAAGGATCTGGCGGGAGGAAGGCCTGAAGGTTCCTAAGAGACAAATGAAACGTGGTCGTTTGTGGTTGAATGATGGTTCTTGTGTTCGTCTTCGGCCGACGCATCGTAACCATGTTTGGTCTTATGATTTTGTTGCCGATCGCACCCATGACAGTCGACCAATCAAGATGCTCACAGTTATTGATGAATACAGTCGTGAATGTTTGGCTATTGTTACGGAAAGGAATTTAAAATCTGATGATGTCCTGGATTGTCTGACAGAAATGTTCATTCGTCATGGAGCGCCGGAGTATATTCGCTCGGATAACGGGTCGGAATTTACGGCAAAGATGGTTCGTCGATGGTTGTCAAACATTGGTGTTCAGACCCTTTATATTGAACCGGGCAGTCCTTGGGAAAACGGCTATATTGAAAGTTTCAACGGCAAGCTCAGAGATGAATTACTAAACGGAGAAATATTCTATACTTTGAAAGAAGCGAAAACGTTAATTGAAAAATGGCGCATGGAATACAACACGTTCAGGCCGCACAGTTCTTTGAATTACCGTCCTCCAGCGCCAGAGGCGTACCTGAATTGAGAAATAAAAAATGCCTGAATCCTAACTTAACATGTGGTACAAGGATTTGGGGCAGG
>CAVQCU010000018.1:0-3832 GCA_963710995.1 uncultured delta proteobacterium | reverse complement strand
AGTGTAATCTAACAATTAAAATACGAAATTCGCTTTTCCTGATAATTTGAATATAAATATAGCACATGTCCTTTAAACTGAGCATTACGATTGAATTGATACTGTGCCGCAATACTCATCTTTATCGTAAGCAAATCCATTGCGGCAAAGTCTTTCTCCCACGAGGAGGGGGATGTTATTTGCTAAGCAATACCTATACCAACAAAATCTAAGCTAAATAACCGCTTGTTATTGAATGATAAATTATGAATAAGCCATAATATCATTTTTCTTTTATTGCGGTTGAGTTGATAATATATATCCAGTTGAGGGTATCCACCTGGGTACAAAATATACATTCTAATGCTAGGTATGGTATTGATGTTTGTCGTCGAACGTGAATAGTGTTTATTTCGGAAAGTAATAGACGAAAGCCTACTGCTTGATTGTGACTACACCGGTGATTGGGGCCGATTTTTGCTGTTCTGGGTATTAACCATGAGTGGTTGTTTTTTATTGAAAAGCATTTTAAAAATTATCTTTTATTTATCTACAACGCGTTAAATTTAATGATCGGATCAGTTTGTTGAATATGGAATGAAATGTGTAAAGTATTAACAGTATATTTTTTGTCCCTGCAAAATCGGGATTTCTTCCTGTAACAAAGCATACGCCAATTTTGACTGGCATACTTCCTTTCAATTAGGAATCAATATTTATTTGACATGCAAGACGGAAATTCTTATAGTTCAACCATGAATAAGCAATGTCTTATCAAACGCGGATTCCCCGGTATCCGCTGTTATCTGCTTTGCCTGCAATGAGGGGAACGGTTAGCATATGGGAAGTGGCTGCTGATGGCAAAAATCAGACCGTGCGCGAGTAGTTCGACACGATCCCACTGGTCAACTTATATCTGGAACGGATGTTTCCGGTAAAAAATGAATGATGGGAATTTCATTTTTCGTCCAGGCCATTACAATGAAACTGTTTAAATTGTGCTTATCCTTAATAATCATCATCGCATCGGTTATTTTATGCCATCAAATTATTTCAAATTCAAATTCCAACCAAAAGAACAAAAACGATTATGCTGAACTCAACAACATTAAATACGGTCTTTTCAGTGTTTCAGAATGGAAACGGCAAATTACCGTAATTCTTGCTGAGGAGATCGACAGGCTGTCTTTGTCAAAAAAGGAGGAACAGGAACTCCGAAAACGTATCGAAGTTTTGTTGAATACACTTATTGACAAAATCGACAAGAAAATCAAGGAAGAGCACTCAGGCTCCGCGGAGGGTTGGGTCAAACAATCCTTTATAAATATTTTTATCAGTCTGAAAGATATTAAAAAAGGCATTCCTGAGTATGCGGATGCCATCATTAATGAGATGTCGAAATCAAAAACAAGAGATCAGATAAAAACCCTGCTGAACAAAAAGCTCGAACAATATTCTAACCAAACCTTTGATAAACAGGATACATCGAAAATGAGCAGCATCCTTCTTGGGACTGGTTCTAAGGATATAGAAAGTGCGAGGATCAACCTTAATAAGGAAATTTCGGTTAAGAATGACCTGATCTGGAAAGAGTCTATCCTTTTGATCCTTCTGTCGGTTATCCTTTTTAGTTTGTCTGGTTTTAGCAAGCAATCTTTGACCCCCTCCCGGTATATACTCCTCGTTCTGTCTCTTATCATACTGCTGATAGCTGGCGTAACCACGCCCGCAATCGATCTGGAAGCAAAAATCTCACAGATGAGTTTTATGTTGATGGGACATCCCATCCATTTCGAAAACCAGGTATTGTATTTCCAAAGCAAAAGCATTTTGGATGTATTTTGGATTATGATTACTCATAAGGATATCCAAATGAAATTTGTCGGGGTCTTGCTGATTACCTTCAGTATTATATTCCCCCTGTTAAAAATAGCTTCGACACTGGGATATTATTTCAATTATCACCATGCAAGGGAGAACCCGGTGATCAAGTTTTTTGTCTTAAAATCCGGGAAATGGTCCATGGCTGATGTCATGGTGGTTGCCATGTTTATGACATATATTGGATTTAGTGGGATTATTACCAACCAGCTCGGCCAATTAAGTTCATCAGCGCCGGAACTGGAGATATTAACTACGAATGGCACTTCTCTTCAGTCGGGGTATTACCTATTCCTGACATATACCCTGTTAGCGTTATTTTTGTCAGGATTCCTAACCAGGAAACCTCACATACCCCAGAAAAGCATGGAATGACCGGTCAACCTTTCCGTGGACATGACGCCTACGGGGAAGAGCCCAGATTAGGTGAAACGAAATATATGAAGTAAACAACAATGCAAGGCAGACACCAACAAGGACAGCCATATACGCGATTCAGCTTGGCGCATACGCGAAAAAGCAAACGGAGGAAACCTCATCAAAGATAGGCCACAGTCAAACACCATTGATCCAATACTTTCTTCGACCTGTCTTTTTTAGGATACTTTCTCTTTTATTTTTAAGTCGAGACTGCCGGTTTTCACCGATATTTACAGTGAGGTTTGCTTTGTCTGTTAGACTTGTGTTTTCTCTGCGGAGCCACAGCAATTTGTCATGTATTATTTTTTTGCAGGATCTATTACTACCATCTTGTTTTCCTTTATATTTTTAGATTTCGGGAAAGTGAATGCGGATTTTTGTTCCAGTAGCGCGTGACCAAAGTCGAGCATTGTCTCATTGCCGAGTTTAGCCACCTTAGGCGGCGATATAAATAAATTGGCTACAGCCCCCTTAATGGCGCTGAAGAAATCGTCAGACTCGCTTTGCCCAGTTATGGACGCCACTTTTATTCCCATACGGGGAATCTTTTCGGTCTTTTTGAATATAAGTGAATTCACTCGGGCAACTGTATGGTTTGATCTGTTTTCATATTTATATTGTCCTTTTTTTGGTTTAATATCATAAAGACCGATGGTTACTGGGCTTTTATGGTCCCGTACATTGAACTGTATGCACACCTCGGTAACAGACGGAAGAGAACTGGTCATAGTTCCTTTAACCTCGATGCGGCCGAACCCTTCTCCTTCAATTTTAATATAATCCAACACACTTTTCAGCAACTCTCCTTTTTCCAAATCATCGGTATCTGCCACGATCATACCCTCAGCGTAAAATGTATTTTTATGAAAGCCCTTTCCCAATATTTCAAACTCACAGACCACATTGAATGATTTTGAAGTGACCTTTTTTTCATACGTGATAATACCTACCTTCTGCTCATTATTGGTGCTGGTTTCCCTGTCAACAAGCGTCGTAGATATCAACGGAACAAAATACATAAAAGACGAAATAGGATTATTTTTGAATCCTTTTTTGCTATAGCCCAACAGAAGAGTTGGGCCGTTGCTGTCTTTGGCAGCCTCATTGCCTATCGCAACAGACTTACTGCTGTCTAAACGGCCGTTAGGGTTGGAACATAACCCAACCCCCGACGTTGATAGCAAGACACAAACAACAGTAACTGCAAATATACCAGATAGAAACCGGTTGATTGCAATTGCACATACGCTTATCATATACAAATACATAGCTCGCCACACGATGCTAGATGACTCCAGTATATTATCTGCAACTGCTGAGAGCTCTCTCTGCGAATTCTCTTTGCCTCTGAGATGATAATTTCCCGGCACCAGGCAATAGAACATTCGCAAACCAATCAGCGAATCAACTCGAGAATGCCAATGACAATAAGATAAATAGCAAGTAGCCTGCCAACAAGCGAAAGAGAATCAGAAAATTTTATTTATCCGTTAATAATAGGTGGTTAGATTAATAGGAGAGAATCGTTCCAAAAGTATGAAATGACTCATTT
>CAVQCU010000017.1:0-12775 GCA_963710995.1 uncultured delta proteobacterium | reverse complement strand
TAATCATTTTTGCTTCGCATGAAGCTTGCAAAAATCAAGTCTCACTAAATATTTTATTTACAACATCAATATAGTTATCCCTATGATGAGTTTTCCATATTCTTTTTTTTATTTTCTTCCCGTTTTCAAAAAAGTTCCCCATATAAGTCCAGATTTCTTTCATTTTATTAGTAATATGCGAGGGGCCGGACAAAATTTTCGAATATTCATAAAATAAATTATCATGAAAAGCTTTCATGATTTTGATTTTTTCATCATAAGGCTTTTCAGTATTGAATTTAATTTTTTCCGCGAGGAAAGGGTTTCCAATCAGGCCCCTGCCGATCATCCACCGATCGACCGATCCGAACCGTTTCGAAAGCATCTCCAGTTTCTCCGAAGAATCTATATCCCCGTTATAGACAACACTGTGTTTTGATAAGCCAAGACACTGCTCGAATATATCTAGATGAACTTCACCTTCATACATTTGCTCACCAGTCCTTGGATGGATGATCAGTTCTTCGAGCTGGAACCGATTGAAAATTGGCATGAGCTGCAACACCTCGTCAGGATATTTTAATCCTATTCTGAGTTTTATCGATAATTTCGGTTTTAAAGCAGGCATAGTTTTTTCGAGAAAAGATTCGACCTTGTCCGGATAACAAAGCATACCCGCCCCTCTACCCTTTTTCACAACCATGGGGAACGGACAGCCGAGATTCCAGTTTACCGTGCCGCAGCCAATGTTGTATAACGCATTGGCGAGCAAGGTGAAGTCATCCGGGTTAGAACTCATTATCTGCGGTATCGTGGGAATACCCGTATTTTTATCAGGGTAAAATTCGCGCAGAAGGTTATTCTCTGCTTTCATTTTCTTTGATGAGGAGATAAAAGGCGCAATAGCGATATCAACTCCCTTAAAATAAACAGGGAACAGGTTGCGATAAATCCTGTCTGTTATCCCTTGGATTGGTGCGAGGTATATCATGGGTAATCTCTAATTCCTTTGGTTGTTATGATACTAATCATAGGGATTGCTTTATTCCCGATTTGTGGCGGGCGCAAAATTTTAATTAACATTTTCTTATAGCAGATGGTTTGTCAAGAATAATAGTTGATATTAGTTAAGGACATGACCTATAAAATAATGGTGACGGTTCTAATTAATTGTAATAAAATGACACTCCCTATTATTTCCGCGGTGTTGTAATCACTCCTAACTTTTGATAAAGGTTCAGTGGCTAAATACGGCAACGGAAGATCACTTATAGCATGAACGATTGCGCGACAGGCTTGAATGAAGCAAAAAAGGCACAGAGTAAGGCAGAGGTTTTCCCGGACTATTAGAATATTTATAAGGAGTATATATTTTGAAGACATTGAATCCCGATCATATTAAAGCGGTTCTCGATCTTATTAACCAAGGTCCCTACTTTAGGTTGTTGTCGATGAAGGTTAATGGAATGGGAAAAGGTTTTGCAAAAGTTGAGATGGACATCGAAAACAAACACCTAAACCCATTTGGAGGAGTTCACGGTGGTGTTTACTCATCACTAATCGACACAGCAGCTTATTGGGCTGTTTATTGTGATATTGAAGAAAACGCCGGATTAATTTCACTTGATGTTAAAGTCGATAATTTAGCTCCGGTAAAAGAGGGGCATCTTGTGGTGGAAGGAAAACGTATAAAAGCCGGAAAGAGTATTTGCATAGCCGATGCGGCTGTTATCGACAGCGAAGGCAAGTACCTGGCTCACGGAACGTCCAAACAGATGGTGATCCCAGGGCTGCAAACCATAGCTCAAGCAGTATCAGCCACGGGATATAAACCCTTGCCTCCTAAATTTATCAGCAGGATTAAGTCGGAACAGAAACGCTAATAAATTGAAATGTCGATAAATCCGATTATGGATTTACTAATACACTTCTATGGCTCTTTTTTGTCGAAAAATGGTCAGGAATATCTTTCTGAAGAGCGCAAATCATTAACCTCAACAAAAATATAGGGATTCGATTAGTAATAAAAACAATTTTCTCCTAAGGAAGGTAATTATGTTGAAAGCTAAAACTAAAAATATCAGCATCGTTTTATACAAACCAAAATACGCGGGCAATATCGGTTCTGTTGCCCGTGCCGCGAAAAACATGGGAATCGGCAATATAATAGTTGTGGGAAAAACGGATTTTGACCGGGAGGAAATGGAGCAGCGCTCCACTCATCTGGCAGCGGACGTTTTAGATCAAATTCAATATTGTGAAAGTATTGAAGAAGCACTCGGCAGCTTCAATTATATTGTAGGCACAACCGCCCGCCTGGGTAAAGCCCGCGGGCCGTTTATCGCGCCACGCGCGGTTGCCAAGGATATTGCCGATATCTCTCAGAAAAACAAGGTTGCGCTCCTTTTCGGCCCGGAAGATACCGGGCTTGCCAATGAAGAATTGCGCTTGTGTCATGCTGTGGTTACCATCCCGACGTCCCGGGAATTCACTTCTCTTAATCTTTCTCATGCCGTGATGATTCTGTGCTATGAAATATTTGTCGCCTCGTCTGCGGCAACTACGGGAGCTGCGGCAACGCCTAAATTAGCGCTATCATCGGAGTTGGAAGGGATGTATGGGCAAATCAAAACATTGCTTGCCGATATTGAATTTTTAAATCCTGAAAATCCTGATTACTGGATGATGCATCTGCGCCGCTTCTTTGCCCGCGTCGGGCTTTTGTCCCGCGAGGTAGGGATTATTCGCGGTATTTGCCGTCAACTGGAATGGTATGCTCACCACAAAAAAACTTGACTTTAACGGGCAGTTCTCATAGTTAATGCACATAAAAACATTGCTTTCCTTACCGGGTGATTACATCTTTAAAATTTATATTAAATGCAAAACAGCGTAATAATTACAGTCGATACAGATGGAGGTTTTCAATTATGAGAAAAACATTTTCTTTTACCGGCGCAAAAAAAATTATTTTCGGCAATGGATCATTATTAACATTGGCCATCCACATTAAGGAATTGCACGCCCAAAATCCTCTTGTGGTTATCGATAAAAATCTTGCCAAAACAGGTTTGCTGGAAAGAGTAGCCAGCGTTCTTGTTTCCGAAGGCATTAAATTTACAGTGTATGACAAGGTTGAACCGGAACCTGGAATTGAACTGGCGGATGAAGGCGCAAAGATTGCTGTAAAAAATAAATGCGATATAATAATCGGCATCGGCGGCGGCAGTGCCATGGATGTGGCCAAAGCCATTGCAGTGCTCGCGATCAACAAGGGCAGTGCTGTTGATTATCTTGGCCTCAATAAAGTTCCCAAGCCAGGGCTGCCTAAAATCATGATCCCGACAACCGCCGGAACCGGAAGCGAAGTTACTTTTACCGCGGTTTTTGTGCGGAAGAATTTAAAAAAGAAGGAGGGGATGAACAGCCCCTATTTTTATCCGGAACTGGCGCTTCTTGATCCGGAATTGACGCTGAGCCTGCCGCCCGCGCCAACCGCGCATACCGGCCTGGATGCTTTATGTCACGCCATTGAATCATACACATCGGTTAACGCCTCCCCCATGAGTGAAATGTTCTCTCTGGAAGCAATCGCTCTGATTGCCGAAAATTTACGCGCCTGTGTGCACGATGGTAAAAATATCGTCGCCCGCGAAAGAATGCTTTTAGGCAGCTTATATGCCGGGATTGGTCTGGCCAACGCAGGAGTTACGGCGGTGCATTCGCTATCTTATCCGCTGGGCGGCAAATACGGCGTGGGTCACGGCCTGGCCAATACGATGATGTTGCCGGCAGTAATGGCTTTTAATCTGCCCGCGGCGTTGGAAAAATTTGCGGATGTCGCTGAGGCAATGGGAGAGTGTATCGAAGGTCTTCCTGACCGCGAGGCCGCTTATCTAGCGCTGGAAGCAGTCGAGGCGTTGATTGAGGATTGCGGCATTTTCGCGTCGCTTGCGCAATTTGGCATTAAAGAAAAAGATTTTGCGGCACTGGCTGATGTGGCGTTGAATGTAGCCGTACCTTTGAAGAACAATCCCCGCAAAGTCACCAAAGAAGATATGATCGCAATTTACGCGCAGGCTTTTTAATACCAATCAGCTGTCAAACATTAAGAAGTTGATTGACATGGCATAATACCAAGTAAGCTTTCAATAATTCATATGAAAGCAACTTGCTATAAGAAAGGAAGGTTAAGCAAATGGCTGGAGCAGAACTAATCGGCAAAGAAGAAATCAAGGAAGTAATGGATGTCCTGGAAACAGGCATCCTGATGCGTTATGGTTTTGATAAAGAAAGAAAAGGAATTTATAAGGTTCGAGAGTTTGAAGAGGCGTTTGCCAAGCATTGCGGTGTCAGCTACGCGCTGGGTGTTACTTCCGGTTCGGCTGCGCTCCAGATTGCCTTGACGGCTATGGATGTAGGTCCCGGCGATGAAGTGCTTGTGCCTGCTTTTACTTTTTTGGCCACTTATGAAGCGGTGATGGAAGTAGGCGCCATTCCCGTGATGGTTGATATTGATGATACCCTCAACCTTGATCCAAAAGAAATTGAAAAGAAAAAAACGCAGTACACCAAGGCGGTAATTCCCGTTCACATGTGCGGATCGGCAGCTAATATCGATAAAATAGTAGAAGTCGCCAAAAAAAACAAACTGATGGTTCTGGAAGACAATGCTCAGGGCTGCGGCGCCAGCTTCAAAGGTAAAAAGTTGGGTAGCTTCGGTGATATGGGAACTTTCAGCTTTGATTATGTAAAAACGGTCACCACCGGCGAAGGCGGAATGGTGATTACCAATAACATTGATCTTTACCACCGGTCGGAATGGTATCATGACCACGGCCATGATCATAACCCTAAAGTAAGCCGCGCGTTGGAGGGCAGAACTATTCTTGGTTTTAACTTCCGGATGAATGAACTGCAAGGGGCGTTAGGCCTGGCGCAGTTACGCAAGCTGGATTACCTTATCGGCGAGCAGAAAAAAAACAAGAAGTTTATAATGGATGTGCTGGCGCAGATTCCAGGTGTAGGATTCCGCGCGAAACCGGATCCCGAGGGAGATTCCGCCACGTTTTTAGCGTTTAATATGCCGGATGAAAATCAGGCGCAAAAGTTTCAGAATCTACTTAGCGCAGAAGGGGTGGATACTGTCTGCTACAAGAAAAATATGTGGCATTATGTGCCGAACTGGGAACACTTCCTGGCGCGTTCGACTGCCAACTCCAAAAAATATCCTTTTACCGATCCTTCTTATAAAGGCAAGGTGCAGTACACCAGAGAAAGTATTCCGCAGGCCGAAGACATTTTAGGCCGCACACTGGTCATGGGCATATCGGTGAAGATGAATCAGGAAAAATTGGACACGATTAGAAAGGGAATTGAACAAGCCGCGAAAAATATATAACAAACTCGATCTCCTTTGTATAACTTTGTTGGCAGCTGTGTCGGCTTCCTCAACGTATTACTAATACGCCTCGTCGCCTCCTCGCTGCCGCCACGTTTTACTTCGAATATCAAGTTTGTTAGGGAAATAAGAAAAAAGTAATATTTTCTATTAGAAACGAAGGTTTTTATTTATTTCTATATCTCAAACATTTTGCTTGACAAGAAACCTGAAATTGCATAAGTTTCACTTTTCAATTTTTCACTAAGATGGTGGTTTTATTATGAAGACATATATGGCAAATGCGGAAACGGCAAACAAAGAGTGGTTCATTGCGGACGCTTCCGGTAAAGTATTGGGAAGATTCGCTAGTCAAATAGCACTCCGTTTGAGGGGAAAGCATAAGGCTACTTATACTCCACATTGCGATACCGGCGATTTTATCATTGTAGTCAATGCGGAAAAGATTATGCTTACCGGAAAAAAGATGAAAGACAAAATGTATTATTCTTATTCCGGTTATCCCGGCGGATTAAGAGAAACTAATGCAGAGAAAATGTTGGCGGAAAAACCCGAAAATTTGATCCGTATAGCGGTTCAGGGTATGTTGCCCAAAACTAATTTAGGGCGAAAAATGCTCAAAAAACTAAAAGTTTATGCCGGCAATGCCCATGTTCATGAAGCCCAGTGCCCGCAGGTTTTGTCCATTTAATTTACCTAAAATGGCAATTAGATCATTTTATATATTGGAGAAATTATGACGCAACAACGATATTATGCAACAGGTAAAAGAAAGAGCGCTATTGCTCGTGTTTATATGAAAGCGGGTAGTGGTAATATTGTAGTCAATAAAAGAAGCTATGATGAATATTTTACTCGTCCCAGCCTGAAAATGATCATTAAGCAACCTTTTGAGATCACGGGGAAAAAAGATCAGTTTGATCTATATGTTAATGTAAGTGGTGGTGGAGTAGCCGGTCAAGCAGGAGCGGTAAAACATGGGATATCTAAAGCTCTCCTGGCATATGATGCCGAATTGCGCTCAATCCTGAAGAAGGCGGGCTTTTTAACCAGAGATGCCCGAGTCGTCGAAAGAAAGAAATACGGGCAGCCCGGAGCAAGGAAAAGATTCCAATTCTCCAAACGTTAAATTTCAACAGGGGGGCTTCAGGCCTCCCTTTTTTTTGGGGATTTTATATGATGAAAGTAGCAATATTTGGAGCCAGCGGATATACCGGTCAGGAACTGACAAGAATTTTGTTGGGGCATCCGGAAGTCAAATTAGTTGCCGTTACGTCCCGGCGTTTTGCCGGACAACCGGTAACTGAAGTCTACCCTGCGCTATCTGGTTTGACTTCATTAAAATATAAAAATACAACGCCGGCAGAGATAAGCAAGGTCTGCGATATTGTTTTTCTGGCTCTTCCCCATGGTGTTTCCATGAAAATTGTTCCGGAATTTATCAGGGCGGGCAAGATTGTGATTGATTTAAGCGCTGATTATCGACTGCGGGATTTAAAAACCTATGAAACTTCGTATGGAAAGCATAGCAGCGCCAAGCTTATAAAGGATGCTGTTTATGGAATTCCCGAACTTTACCGGCAAAAAATTAAGAAAACCAATTTCATCGCCAATCCGGGTTGCTATCCGACCAGTATTATCCTCGGTCTTGCTCCGGCGCTGACTAAGAAGCTTTTAGACGTGTCCACGATTATTGCTGATTCGGCCTCTGGCGTAAGCGGGGCGGGACGGGAACCGCTAACCGGTTCGCTTTTTTGTGAAGTGGACGGCGGATTTAAAGCATACAAAGTCGGGAAGCATCGGCATCTTCCGGAAATTGAGCAGGAATTAAACGTTCTGGCCGGTAAAAAATTCGCTATTTCTTTTACACCGCATTTATTACCGGTGAAACGGGGTATTTTAAGCACAGTTTATGCAACGCTGAAGCAAGATATTTCTTTATCGGAGTTGCATTCACTTTATTCCTCGTTTTACGCGGAAGAAAAATTTGTCAGGATTTGTCCAGCGGGGATTTATCCTAATATTTCTTCTGTGTGCGGATCGAATTATTGCGATATCGGATTGGCTGTTGATCCGCGGACAAAAAGGGTGATTATAATGGCGACAATTGATAATTTAATTAAAGGCGCCGCGGGGCAGGCCGTGCAAAATATGAATATCATCTGTGGCTTTAAAGAAGACGCCGGTTTGCAAGCCGCACCGCTCTATCCCTGATGAAAGTAAGAAATAATCATGTCTCAGAAAATATTTAATACAGCGACAAGAAAAAAGGAAGTCTTCCAACCCATTAAAGAAGGGGCTGTCGGTATTTATGTTTGCGGTATCACCGCTTATGATGTCTGTCATGTAGGGCATGCCCGCGCGGCAGTTGTTTTCGATGTTGTGGTCAGATATTTACGGACACGAGGATATCAGGTGACGTATGTTAAAAATTTCACCGATATTGATGACAAGATTATCGACCGCGCCAACAAAGAGGGCGTCAGCATTACGGAAATATCGGAACATTATATTAAATTGCATGATGAAGATATGACAGCGCTGGGAGTTGTAACTCCTACAGTAACTCCGAAGGCCACAGAACATATGGAAGATATGATTACTCTGATCGGCATCCTAGAAAAGAAAGGATATGCTTATTGTGTGGATGGAGATGTATATTTTGCGATAAATAATTACGCACAATATGGCGGTTTATCCGGACGCAATCTGGAAGAAATGATTGCCGGCGCGCGCGTTGACGTCAATGACAAAAAAAAAAATCCTCTGGATTTTGCGCTTTGGAAAAAAAGCAAGGAAGGCGAACCTTTCTGGGAAAGCCCATGGGGAAAGGGCCGACCCGGCTGGCATATTGAATGTTCCGCCATGAGCCGGCGTTATCTGGGGAAAACTTTCGATATTCACGGCGGCGGCGAAGATTTAATTTTTCCGCATCATGAAAATGAAATCGCTCAATCGCAGGCGGCAACAGGAAAGCCCTTGGCCAATTACTGGATGCATAACGGTTTTGTTAAAATAAATTCGGAAAAGATGTCCAAATCTTTAGGTAATATATTTCCCGTTAGAGAAATATTGAAAAATTATCATCCGGAAATATTGCGTTTATTTATGCTACAGAGTCATTATCGCAGTCCGGTTGATTATTCGGAGAGTTCGCTAGCCGAAGCCAGATCAAGTTTGATCAGGTGTTATACAACTTTGCAACTTCTGAAATATGCCCAGGGCAAATTAACCGCGGACACAACGCCGGTTATTAAGGAATTTTCAGCACAGGAAGAAAATTATATAGGTAAGTTCAAAGATTTGGCGGATAAATTTGACGCGGCGTTGGATGACGATTTTAACACCGCTCAAGCTTTGGGTCATGTCTTTGATATGGTAAGGCTCACCAATAATTTAATTGCTGACGAAAAGAATATGCCGGCTTCTAATAAAGCTGAAATTTTGGCGGCGGCAAAGAAAATATTCGATCATTTCGGTGCGGTTTTAGGAATTTTTCAGAATGATGCCGATCAATTTTTTCTGTCTGATAAGGAAACCGAGTTGTGTAAAAGAGGCTTAAATGTTGAAGACATTGAAAGCTTGATTAAGAAAAGGCAAGCTGCCCGGGAGACTAAAGATTGGGCCAGAGCAGATGCTATAAGAAAAGAGCTTGCCGGGCTTCATATTGTCCTTAAAGACTCCGCTAATAACACCACATGGATAATTGAATAATCTGCTTTAACTGTACTTCGTCCATATCTGAAAAAGCTTTTAATCCCGTGGGAGGTCGCATTATCCTCTGCTTCACGGGATAATTCGACTGACGCTTCCTATGGTCAGCGAGTCTCATTATTATGGGGAGTCTCCGGCTCCCGCCGGAGGGGGCTCCACTATTTTCTAATCACGGGTATGAATCCCAAAGCAAGCTTTGGGTATTAAACCCTCCGCTTTGCGGGATAATTCAACCTGCCAGCTTTAGCGCACTTTATTTCTGAAGCTTGGGTTTCATTACAACTAACCAATTCCGCTACGCTTCGCTTTCGAAATTGGAGTTTCAACAATAATATCCGAAAAAGATTGAAATATCAAAGAAAAGGGTATAAATATATTAAGATATATTAAATATATCTCCAACGTTGAGAGGAATACTATGAAAAAACTATCAATAAAAATCTCTTTGCTAATCATGATTTGCCTGGGAGCCTTTGTCCTTCTCGGACTTTATAACGATAGCAAGGTTTCCGCAGTGGATAAAGTGGATAAAAATATCTACAAAGATATTAAACTATTCAACGAAGTTTACGACATGGTAAAGAAAAACTATGTTGATGATATTAATTCAACAACGTTAATTCAAGGGGCGATCAACGGGATGGTCAAGTCTCTTGATCCCCACAGTTCCTTTATGACTCCGGATTTATATAAAGAACTGGAGGTGGAAACACAGGGGCATTTCGGCGGCATTGGTATTGAAATCATCTTATTAAAGGATATTTTAACCATTGTTTCCCCGATTGAAGATACGCCTGCATTTATTGCCGGACTAAAAACCGGAGACCAAATTATAAGAATTGATGGCAAATCTACTAAAGATATAACCATTATGGAAGCCGTGAAGAAACTGCGTGGTCCCAAGGATACGAAGGTTACAATTACGATCATGCGGGAAAATATGCCCACGCCAAAAGATATTACGTTGACGCGTGCCATTATTCTAGTAAAGAGTATCAAGGTTAAAAATATTGAAGATCACATTGGATACATTCGTATAGCTTCTTTCCAGGAGAAGACGGCTGATGATTTACGTAAAGCGCTAAAGGAAGTTAGCGAAAAGCTTAATCCGATGAATGGGCTGGTTCTAGATTTGAGAAATGATCCGGGTGGATTGTTGGTTCAAGCAATCGAAGTCTCTGATGTATTCCTTAAATCAGGAATCATTGTTTCCACTCGCGGACGCACGAAAAGCACGGAGACAAAAGCAATGGCCAAAAACGATGGTAATAAAATAACTTGTCCGATGGTGGTTTTGGTCAACGAAGGTACGGCCAGCGCCGCGGAGATTGTTGCCGGAGCTCTGCAGGATAATGGCCGGGCATTGATTGTTGGAGCGCAAACTTTTGGTAAGGCCTCCGTACAGACCGTTATTCCGCTGGAAGATGGTTCCGCGCTTAAGCTGACGACCGCACGTTATTACACGCCGAAAGGACGATCCATTCAGGCGGAAGGCATCAAGCCGGACATTGTTGTTAAGAATATAAAGCAGACGGACGAAGCGGAAAATACTGCCTGGTGGGAAGACCGAATTAGAGAAAAAGATCTCAAAGGGCATATAAACCCAGTGAAAGAAGACGGCTCCAAGATTGATGAACCCCAGAATAAAGATGTAAAGGATTCTTCTGATTTAACCCATGATAATCAGCTCAAGACGGCAGTTGATATCTTAAAAAGCTGGGATATCATGAAAAAGAATCTGAACAATTGATTTGTGTTCACAGAAAGTGCAAAAATATAGTTATTTATGAGATTATTTAAACGTTTCTTTTCGGCTTTGGTGATATTTTTAATCGTTGTATCAATTGCCGGCATTATTTATGTGCTGCAATTTAAAGAAGAGCCATCGGTAATTAAAGAGCCGAAAAAAGAAACAAAACAAAAAGAACCACGGAAAGCAGTTACACCTAAAAAGGAAAAAGAAAAACCCTTGCCCCCAAAGCCTGTACCATTAAGGCAGGCAGCAATTATTATTGATGACATTGGTTATGACTTGAAACCGGTAAAAGAATTATTGAAAATTAATGCCGATTTAACATTTGCTATTTTGCCTTTATGCACTCATACCCGCGAGGCGGCGGAAATGTTTCATCGGGCTCATCGGGAAACGCTCCTGCATTTGCCCATGGAGCCTGTTTCTTATCCGCGCGAAAAGCCGGGTAACGGAGCTCTTTTCACGGATATGAATGACGAAGAGCTGGTATTTCAATTAGAAAAAGATATTGCGGATGTGCCTTACATCTCCGGAGTGAATAATCATATGGGTTCAAAATTCATGATGGATGAAAAAAAACTTACTATAGTTTTTAATAAGTTAAAAAAAAATAAATTGTTTTTCGTAGATTCGCGCACTTCAGCTGATACTAAAGCTTTTGTCACTGCTGAAAAAGTCGGCTTACCGGTAGCTGCGCGTAAAATATTTCTTGATAACAATCGTGACTACAATGAAATTTATAATAATGTGATTAATATCGCCAAAAAAGACGGTGATGTTTCGCCGGTGATCCTTATCGGTCATCCTTACCCGGAAACTATTCGGGCAATCAGCGACGCAATGAAAGTTTTACGGGAAAAAGGAGTATCGATTGTTCCGGTATCGCAGATAATTAAAAAAGTAAAAGCCTCTAATTAGAGGTTCTTAATTTTATTTGATAAATAATAATAACAGAAGTTGATGATTCAATATGCAAAAAAAACCAACCTATCCAGTATTCATATTGATTTTAGTTTTTATAAATTTATACGGCTGCGGTCATTTGTCTGCGGTTCCGGTTCCTTCTGTATCGTCAACAACATCAGCAGATGCGATTTATCACTATTCTCTGGGTGTTCTTTTACGCCTGGACGGCAAAATTGAGGAAGCAACTAACGAGCTGAAAAAAGCAGTTACCGCCGATCCTGGCTCTTCTTATCTTCTGACAGAGCTTGTTTCTCTTTACACAGAACAGGGCGATCTCAACAGCGCCATTTCCCTCGGCGAAGAAATGCTTTCTAAAAATCCTGACAATATCGAACTCCATCTAATTATGGGTGGTTTGTACCTTAATATTCACGAAAACAAAAAGGCTATCACAGAACACAAAAAAGTAATTGAACTGGATCCTAAAAACCTTATGGCCCATCTTTATTTGGCGATAACTTACGCTGAAGAAAAAAGATTTGATAAATCTGAAGAAACTTTTAAGAAAATGTTGGAAATCGATCCCGACAACATTATGGGCATCTACTACTATGGTAAAGTTCTGGCTAAAATGTCACGACTTGAAGATGCAGAAAAGATGTTCAAAAAGGCTATATCTTTAAACCCATATTTTGAGATGGCTTTATTTGATTTGACTGTACTTTACGAAAAGCAGGAGAAGTTGGACAAGTCCATTGAAGTTTATCGCAATTACTTGGAGATCAATCCCGCACGGATAAATTTGCGAGTTAAAATAGGAGAGCTTTTAATTAAAGAAAAAAAATATGAGGAAGCCCAAAAAGAATTTCAGGAAGTATTGAAAGTTGATCCCGATAACCGTGATGTGAGAATTATGCTGGGTCTTTTATATTATGATATGCGCCGATTTGATTTAGCTGCGGTTGAATTTTCTACAGTTCTGAAGAAAGATATTACGGATGACAAGGTTCGTTATTTACTGG
>CAVQCU010000016.1:0-13944 GCA_963710995.1 uncultured delta proteobacterium | reverse complement strand
ATGTATTGCTGCTTGGACCAGTGGCCCTTCAGGGGGAATTAGCCTGGGGATTTGGTAACGTGAAAATGGAGGATAACATTCTAGGTTATGATATGACCATAGATACCCTGAGCGTCTTCCTGGATGCCACCGCCAATTTAGGTATGGTTTATGTAGGCGGCTCCTTTGCTTACGTTTCCGGCCAGGATCCCAACCAAACTTCTAAAATACAAACCGGTCTTGGTAATACCGGCGGTCTGGATTGGAATCCCTGCTTGATTCTGTTCAACACTGAACTGGATTACTGGGCAGGGGATATTGGTGGTCACAGCGGCTCCGTGGTCAACGGCGAGATGGCCAATGCCTGGTTCTTCCAAGGCAGAGTTGGTGTAAAACCCACACCACAGTTGGATACCGTGCTTTCAATTTCTTACGCGATGGCCGACCAGAAATCTGTCTACAATCCGGCGTACGCTACCTCCCCGACGGGGTACGAAGCCACTACCGGCGGCTCCTATGGTTGGGAAGTTGATCTTACCGGCACTTACAAAATCACCAATAACCTGTCCTATATGCTGGGCGCAGGTTATCTGTTCACCGGTGATTACTTTAAAGGTGTAACCTCCAGTTATTTAGGAGGACCTAAAACTGTTGATGACTTCATCATCATCAACAAACTTACTCTTTCTTTTTAAGAGCAAGCAAGTTACTTGTTAATGGTTAGCTTCAAACCCCGGGGGAGTGATCCTCCGGGGAAATATTCGGGTTGATAGTAATAGTATAGACGATGAGATACCGGTTTTTATGAAATGCGCCCATAGAACGTATTGTGGCTAAAATCAATAAATGTAAAGAAGAATTGGATGCAATATATTAACAAAAGCATAAGAAATCAAGACTTAATGATTCATCAATGACAGGAGATGTTGTACTGGAATGACACCGATAATTATTCGTATAAAAAAGGAACAGCAAAAAATACTTGAAAGCTGGATTTGCAAAGGCTAAACTGTAATCATTAAATAATCTATTTGAATTAGAGTATTATATTTTAAAATTTCAGTGTCAATTAGTGAAGTAAAGATATGAAAATAGGTTTGGCTTTGGGAGGAGGAGGAGTTCGGGGATTGGCACATATTTCTGTCCTGGAAACTCTTGATGACCTGGGCATCAAGCCAAGCATTATTGCAGGAACCAGTATGGGTGCCATCATCGGTGCACTCTATGCCTCGGGGATGTCTGGAAAAGAAATTAGAGAACGCATCAGCAAACATCTCATTCTTAAAGACGATACCTGGCGGGATATTGTTGCGAAAAAAAGTAACCTGTTGAAATTGGTCAAGGCTTTTTCCGCAGAAATTCCTCGCGGCGGGTTTATTAACACTCAAGGCTTCTTTGAATACCTTTTCAGCGAGATTAGAAAAAGAACTTTTGAGGAACTTGAGATCCCTCTTTTAGTAATTGCTGCAGATTATTGGACAGCGGAGGAAGTCGTATTTGAAAAAGATGACTTGCTTCCCGTTCTACAGGCCAGTATGGCTGTGCCAGGGGTTTTTGCTCCGGTATCTTTTGCAGGCAAAGTTCTCGTTGATGGAGGCGTTGTAAACCTGGTACCCTATGATCACCTTCTAGAACGTGCTGATTTCACCATAGCAGTAGATGTAAGCAAAGTACGCAATCCTGGCCAGAATGAGATTCCCGGCGCCCTTGAATCAGTTCTCGGAGCATTTAATATCATGCAGGCTTCAGCTCTCGCTGAAAAGATGAAAATTAGAAAGCCCGACATTTATGTTCAAATGGAGATTCAAAGCATTCGGATGCTAGACTTTGGTAAAACTGAGGAAGTATTCCTGCAAGCAGCACCGGCAATTGCCTTGCTAAGAAAGCAATTAAAAGATTTAAATATTTAACAATGTTTAATATTAGTTAAATAATTTCTTTATTCTTCCTGTTATTCAGAAATCATCATGTCATGTAAATATGCTATACTTGTATGTAATTACATATGGTATTTTAAAAGATGGTTCCTTCAGGATTTACTGATTGGTATCCCTTCAGAGAAGATGGTCATAAAACTTTGCATGATAGTTTCCTCAGAATAATTCTCATGCATTACCAGCCATGCACCATATTCAGCCATTCCCATTAAGATGTATCCTGCCAGATCGCAATCGATATCTTTCCGGATGAGTCCTTCTTGTTTCAGGTGCTCGATTTCCCGGATCATTGGATTAACCATTTGTTGTATCAATTGATAGAATTTTGCCCGGAATGAATGATTGTCGCCCACCGAGAGACTTTTCACAAGATTCATCATTGATATCCATTGGGGATATGAAGAAAAGAATGCTTTTCCTCGTTTTGCCAGTCTCAAGGCCATTTCTTTTTCTCCCTTGATCTCATTCCAGACATCATTATACATGTCATGGAATATCCTGTCCGAACAGGCCATGAAGATTTCTTCCTTATTGCTGAAATTCTGGTAGATGGTCCCTTTACTTATTTTTGCATGATGTGCGATATCGGATGTGCTTGTCTCAGCATATCCCTTTTCCAGGAACAGCGAGATAGAGGACTGAGAGGATGGCATCATGTTTGTCAGATGATAGATCAGCCGGCTTAGGGTTACTCTGGAGAAAAGCAACTTTATTTTTGATCTCTTCTTTGATTACGCTGAGTGGTTTACCCCCTTCGATCTGCTTATATCTGATAAGATTCAGTATCTTTAAATGGATACCGGAATAGTATGCGCGGGTCTTTCCGGTTTTCAATGGCGCAGGAATAAGCCCTTCGAGGATGTAATATCTTATTGTGGAGATAGTGACCTTTGATCTCCTGGATAGCTCTGATATCTTCATGAGATTCTTTTCTTTCATCTCTTTTAGTGCTGATTTCCCGCTTACTGTTGCTAATATCCCATTCTTTATCAAAGGTTTTGATACTCCATAACTTGCTGCGGGGTACTTCCTTAGCCCATCTCCTTCAAGTTGGGTGTACTGACTAACGGGATTGAAAATAATATCCCAGCCTTCATTAAGACATTTTCGATGTCGATCTCAGGATGAATCTGTAAATAATAGTAAGCATACTCCACTACTCCCATGAGAAGATATGCAAGGACATGAAGATCTTTAAAGTGGATTGATCCCTGTTTGGATGCCAGAATAAGATCTGACTTGATGGGATCGATAAGGTTATTCATGACAACTTCGATCATCTGCCTGGAACGAGGACTGCCTTTCATGGAGGCGCCACGTGCCAGATTAAGCATGTCGATCATATGGAGATGGGTATGGGTAAATGAATCTGCCCTTTTCCAGAGACGCATCAATCCATTATCTTCATTGCTGATGGTGGGATCATCTCTAGCTATGTCATAGAACACATGATCGGCGCATTCGTAGAACAACTCTTCCTTGCTCCTGAAATACTGGTAGAATGTACTTTTACTAATGCCCGCATAAGCGACGATATCATCGATGTTTGTAGTGTCATAGCCTTTATCACGGAAGAGATAGACTGCAGTTTTGAGGATAACACTGCGCTTACTCGTATAAACCATCTCGGGTTTCGGGTTAGGATGATTTTTCCCTGAGGTTTGATTTACTATATGGCCTATTACGTCAAGTGAATGCCCCTTTTTCTGCAGGGCTTTAATGTTTTTAATCCTCTCTAAATGCTCGACAGTATAATAGGACATGGTCTTTCCTGTTCTGACCGGATCAGGCAACAGTCCCTGTCGTGCATAATTACGGATGGTGGCAGCCGTAATTTTTGCGCGAGTACTCAACTCGGACATCTTCATGTGTTTAGGGTATTGCTTCATTGTATGGTCTCATTCCTTAACGATCAATTATCTACTTGTTATACTTTATATCACAACATAATAATAAGTAAAGTAAAAATTTACTCCAATTCTTTGGAGACATGATATTTTATCAACTCAGATAATTGTATAATGCTATTAATATCAATATTTTATATATTATATAAAAATAATTTAAATTAATCCTTGACATCCTTATCATGTTTTGTTAATAGTAACTAACGAACAATACGGTACTGTACCATAACCAGTCATAAGTAATGATTGATTGAATACAATGAAAGGAGGACAATCTTTTGAGTAAAGGAAAAATCGCTATTATTGGCATTGGCGAGGTTCCTACGCGTAACATGCCAGAACGTACGCATTGGGACATTATTTACGATACGTGTATGGAAGCGGTCAGGGATTCTGGTCTTCACAAGAATGATATCGAAGGTGTTATCAGCGTCACTCCTCAAGCGCAACCGAAGATCGCTGCAGAGCTTTCCTTCGGCAAACTGCCCGAAGAGCTTGGTCTCAAGGGTTGCAAGGATGCGGTCAGTGTCAATGCCGGCGGGGCCTCAACCTCGAACGCCATACGGCTGGCCGAACAGTGGGTAACGAGCGGTATCGCCAAAGCAGTTATTGTCCAACATGTTACAATTCATTCCACGATTCCCTTGGTAGATCAGATCAATTTCTTTGCCAAGGCCGGAGTGGACCTGCAGTGGGAATACCCATTCGGGCCCACCTACAATATCATCATGGGCCTGATAGCCAACCGCTTCATGCATGAATCGGGATGCACCCCCGAGCAGATGGCATCGGTGGTGACCGCGCTTAGGAGTTGGGCTGCCAAGGATCCGAACTCCTTCTTCTACGGCAAAGATGTGCCTTCGGTGGAGAAGGTCCTGGCTTCAGACATGCTCAATACACCCCTGCACAAGCGCGAGAGCAACGTGCTGGGTGACGGCGGGTGTGCCATGGTCATTGTTTCGGCCGAGGATGCCAAAAAGATGAAGAGGCCGGCCGCCTACAAACTGGGCGATTCCGTGCGCTACTTCAGCGGCACCTGCGTCATGCGGGATTTCAAGAAGGTGGAAGAAGGCTTCCGGGTGACCGCCAAGGAGGCCATGGCCCAGGCCGGCATCACCAAAGAAGATGTCAGTATTTGGAACTTATATCTGGCCTATCCCTTAGCCCATCCCCTTATAGCAGAAATGCTCGAAGTGGCGCCTCCGGGCCAGGCTGGCAAATATTTCCTTGAAGGCAGGATGTCCTTTGGCGGCGATATTCCGTGGTCAACCATTGGTGATGCGCCGGGCAGAGGACACACAGGTTCAGGTGTTAGTTCGGCGTGCTATGTGGAGACGGCGCGTCAGCTCATGGGCAAGGCCGGTGAGCGTCAAGTTAAAAACTGTAAATACGTCTACCAGAATGCCGGCGGAGGATCGGGATTCAACAACATCGCCACCATCTGGGGAAAGGAGATTAAATGATGGAATTTGATATGACAAAACCCATTCCAGAGACACAACCGTGGTCGGAAAAATTTTGGGAGGGAACAAAACAGGGCAAACTTTTTATCCAGGTCTGCAAGGATTGCAAATCAAAAATTTTCTATCCGAGGAAATTCTGTCCGGAATGCTGGTCAGGTAATCTGGATTGGATCGAGGCAAGTGGCAAGGCGAAGATCTATACCTTCTCTACGGCATACAGCATGGTGGAGCCCAAGTTTATGGATGAACTTCCTTATACAATTGCCTATGTGGATCTGGATGAGGGGATAAGAATGATGACCCGGATCGTGGACTGTAAACCGGAGGATCTCAGTTTCGACATGAACGTAGAGGTCTTATTTCATGAACGTAACGGATATTTTCTGCCCTACTTCCGTCCTGCCGGTAAAAAGTAAAGGAGATGATTTATGTCCGAATATTCAACCATCATTTTCGAAGTCAAGGGAACTGTTTGTTACATTACTTTAAACAGGCCGGACAAATACAATGCCATTAACCGGGAAATGGCCGCCGAACTGCTCGATGCCTTTCGGAAGGTCAGAGATATTCCCGAGATCGCGGTAGTTGTCCTGGGCGGAAACGGAAAGGCGTTTTGCACAGGCGGAGACCTGAGCATCTTTCCGTCGCTTGCGGAGCATCAGGAATCCCTCAACTGGCTGGCTCATGACGGCTATGGAATCGGCAAGGCCATTGAGCTTTGTGAAAAGTTGGTAATTGCCAAGGTGACCGGTCATTGCCTTGCCGGTGGACTGGAACTGGCGCTGATGTGCGACCTGATTTATGCGCGGGAGTCGGCCAAGTTCGGCACGACCGAGATCAACATGGGAATCCTGCCCGGCTGGGGAGGCACCGTGCGCATTGTCCGGGCCATGCCGATTTATCGGGCGAGAGAAATCATCTACAGCGGCCGCAAGGATTTTCTGGCCCGCGATATGTATGAGATGGGTTTCCTGACCCGCGTGTTCAAGGATGATGAGTTCGAAGCAAAGTTCAGCGAAGTCGTAGCGAATATCGGCTCGAAAAAACCCATTGCACTGAGAATGGCCAAGGAAGTCATGGGACGTTCTCTGGAATGCGGCAGCCTGGATGCTGCCCTGGCGCTGGAACGCAATGCGATCCAATGGCTGACCTATGCCCCGGACATCCAGGCAATCATGGATACGTTCAGAAAGAAACCCGAGGATCTTGTGGCTGCACAGAAGAAAGCCAACATTGAATCGGATACGAAAAAATAGAGGAGGAACACATGGATTTCAGCTTGAATGAAAATCAGCATCTAATCCAGCAGACATTTAAAAAATTCTGCGAGAAGGAGCTCAATTACGAATATGTTAGGTGGATGGATGAAAATGTTGATTTTCCGCCGGATGAACTCTGGAAAAAATTTGTAGATCTTGGCATTTTTTCGGCTGCTATTCCTGAAGAATATGGTGGGCAAAATCTTGGGCTCATCGATAATATGGTCGCGTTTGAGCAGATCTGCAAAGCATCCATGTCCGTGGCACTGGCAGTAGGCACGACAACCGGTTTCGGCGTGCGTTTTATTCATGAACTGGGAACGAAAGAACAGAAAGAAAAATACCTGCCGCTCATCGCCGAAGGCAAGTTCAAGGCCGCCATGGCACTGACTGAACCGGCCGGTGGAACGGATATTTTGGGTGCTTTATCCGCCTTTGCAGAAGATAAGGGAGATCGCTGGGTCATCAACGGTCAGAAAATTTTCATTACCGGCGCGCACGTGGCAGATATGCTTTTCACCGTTTGCAAGACGGAAAGGGATGCCAAAAAAAGTAAATCCTGGACCACAATCATGGTGCCCCGTGAAACTCCTGGCATTACAATTCGCAAGATTGGAAAGATCAGCTGCCATCACTGCGAGAGCGTCGAGATATTCTATGACAATGTGGAAGTTTCCAAGGAACACACGATCGGATCGCGTGGGAACGCCTTCTATGAAATCATGACCGTACTCAACCCGGAGCGGATCGGTGTGGCTATGATGGGTGTTGGGATCATGGAAGCCATATACGAACAATGCTTCAAATATGTACAGGAAAGAAATGCGTTTGGAGGTTTCATCAGCCGTTTCCAGATCCTCCAGAACTATCTGGCAGACATGTATATCAATATAGAAAACGCTCGGAACCTCACCTATAAGGCTGCATGGCTTTGTGAAAACAATAAACCATATCATCTGGAAGCGACAATGGCGAAACTGGTAGCGGCGGAAGGTGCGCGGCATGCGGCAACCTTTGGTTCGGAAATCTTCGGCGGCTATGGAATCTGTAATGAATATCCCGTGTCGATGTTTGTTAGGGATGCCTACCAGATTCAGTTCTCGCCCATCTCAAACGAAATGAGCAGAAATATGCTGATGCAGTTTCAGGGTCTGCCTAAATCATGGCCATAATTTGAACATATAATCACAGAAGAGGCATCTTTATGTACACATTAGGAGATATCCCACGCAACGGTGCTGTATTATGGCCGGATAATATTGCCGTAGTGTTTGAGGGAAAACATTATACCTATAAACAATTTAATGAGCGGATCAACCGATTTGCCAATTACCTTATCCAGTCAGGTTGTAAAAAGGGTGAGGGGCTTGCTGTCATAGCTGATAATTGTGCCAAGTATCTGGAAGTGTATTTTGCCGCCGCCAAGATCGGTGTGCGTGTGACTCCGATCAATGTGCGTCTAGGCGACGACGAGATCATTTATATTGTCAATGACAGCGAAACAACTTTATTTGTTGTGGGCGATGGGTATGAGGAAAAAGTAAACAAATTAAAAAGTCACTTTCACTTTACGAACATCAAAACATGGGTAACCTTGGATAATCCATTGTCCAACTTCTTGGATTATAAAAAACTACTGGAAAAATCATCATCAACTGAACCTGATATCGATAAATGTGACGTCCAGGAGGATGATCTTGCCATTCTGATGTACACCGGTGGAACTACAGGGCTACCCAAGGGCGTGATGCTTTCCCATCGCAGTGCAATACTCGCCGGAATCACGTCTGTTTTATCCTGCGGATTTACAGAAGATGATTCAACCTGCTTTGTGTTACCAATATTTCACGTGTCATGGTGGCCGATTCTAAGTCTATTGCTCGTCGGGGGGAAAGTATGCATCAACCGCAAACCCAGTCTAGATACGATCTTTAAATTGATCGAGAACGAAAAATGCACCCATATGAACCTTGTTCCCACGATCTATGGTTGGATGGTGGATTGGCCGAATATCGAAAAATACGATCTGTCCAGTCTCAGGACCTTAACATACGCCGGCAGCCCCTTTCCTACAGAAGTTTTAAAAAAATGCATTCGAAAATTTGGAAATAAATTTGCCCAGGGATATGGCGCCACAGAAACGGCGGGAGCAGGCATATCCGGATTGTCATGGAGGGATCATCATCTGGATGGTCCGAAGGCGAAGTATCTGACCAGTGCCGGCAAACCGATGCCCAATTCACGAGTCAAAATCGTGAATGAAAACGATCAGACATTGGATCCGGGTGAATATGGCGAAATATGCGCCCAAGGCAAGCATATCATGATGGGCTACTGGAAGAACCCAAAGCTTACCGACGCTGTCTTGAAAGGCGGTTGGTATCACACAGGTGACATGGGCTACATGGATGAAGATGGTTACATCTTCATGACCGACCGCAAGGCCGACATGATTATTTCCGGCGGCGAGAATGTTTATCCGAAAGAAGTGGAAGATATTATTTATCAGCATCCGGCGGTGCGGGAATGCACCGTCGTTTCAGCGCCCGATGCCAAATGGGGTGAAGTGGTTCAGGCCGTGGTTGTGCTGAAACCAGGATTACAGGCGACTGAAGAGGAGATCATTGAACACTGCAAGAAAAACCTAGCGGGATACAAGTGTCCCAAGGCGGTGGCCTTCTGGAGCGATATCCCCAAAACCATTGTCGGTAAGATCGTCAAGAAAGACGTCAAAAAGAAGTTCTGGGAAGGCAAAGACAGAATGATCAGTTGATTAATAATTTAAGAAGGGAGGAAATTTATGAGCAAAGAGAAGAAAGATAACTTCTTCAAGATCGATCCAGAATGTCACCTAATTGGCGATATGGATCACCTGAACTATTTCCCCGGTGTGAAAATGTGGTGGCGGGCTATAGATAATATTAAGCGGCCACTCATGACAGGCGCTCCGTGGAACATGCTTGCGCCATATGCAGAGGGTATGGAAGAACGTGAAATGCTCAAGAATGCATCACCGGAGAACATCATCTGGGCCATGGACAAGTACGGAGTAGACATTGCCTGTCTCTTGCCGGAATCGATGATGGACTCTACCGGATACACTACCCGCTGGGTGACCAATGGACAGATGGCCAAGATAGTTGAATCCAACCCGGAACGTTTTATGTATCAGCCCAATGTCTCACCCATCAAATTCAAAGGAGTGCAGAACACTATCAAGGAAATGACCTACTGGGTCAAGGAAAAAGGCGCCAAGATCTTTAAATTCTACCCTCCAGAAGATACATATATGAATGATCCGGAAATATGGCCATTCTATGAGAAAGCCCAGGAATTAGGTATTGTACTTGATATTCATACCGGTTTTTGCTGGGTACCGCCGGGTAAGAGCAAGTACGCCCTGCCGGTGCAACTCGACGATGTGGCGCGCGATTTTCCGGAGCTCAAGATTAACGCCTTTCATATGGGTTATCCTTATAGCGACGACCTCAATATGATCGCTATGCAGCACCCTAATGTCTACATTTGTCTCAGTCTTCTTGTGCCATGGGCGGTGACCGCACCGCGCAAATTTGCCAAGTTGCTGGGTGAAGCGCTTAGGTGGGTCGGTCCGGACAAGATCACTTGGGGTACGGACTACGCGGGCTATGCTGCACAGATACGAGCCGCTGTGAAGGGGTTCATCAATTTTCAGATTCCGGAAGACCTGCAGGTCCAGTACGGCTACCCGCCCATCACAGATGAGGACAAGGCCAAGATCTTCGGCGGTAATTTGGGACGCCTCTTGGGCATCGATACGAAAAAAAGAAAAGTGAAGTAATATACTATAAAGGGAGGAGCAAGACTATGAATGTAACAGCGGAAGGAAAGAAACATTTCGAACATATTTTAAAACCTATTAAAGTAGGCCCGATTCATTTAAAAAACCGTATAGCTTTGGCTCCGATGAATGAAACCATGTCGGGGGTAAGCGGTGAAGCAACGGAACAGATGTTCGCGTACTTTGCCGCCCGAGCCAAGGGTGGAGCAGGCCTCGTAAGTACCGGCGCTGTTATGGGCACACGCCTAGCCTCAGAATTTGTCTGGGGACGTAACCTGTATCTATTCCATCAGGGACATTTGCAAGGATTAGGAATGCTTACCGAGCGAATTCATTATTTTGGTTCCGTGGCAGCCATTCAGATGACCATAGGCTTTGGTCGACAGGGTCATTCCTATGATCATCATAAGCTGGCACCGGCGGCAACCGGTGGATTACCATATGAGATAACTGCAGATAAAGCCTGCAACCATGTCATTGATGCCTGGCGCATGGTTGAATATGCCCAGTCCTTCATGGTGGGTCAGATGACGCGTGAGATGACCATCGATGAAATCCGCAATCAGCAGAAGGAATTTGCACAGAGCTGCCAGCTGGCTGTCATTGCAGGATTCGATATCATCGAGATTCATGCCCCGCATGGATATCTTGAGCACCAGTTCCTATCTCCGCTTTCCAATAAACGTACGGATCTGTATGGTGGAGAATGGCGCAACCGCAAGCGTTTTCTGCTGGAGATTGCCGAACAGATCCGTTACGCCTGTCCGGGCGTGGCCGTAGGATGCCGGATCAGTGCGGAAGAACATATGCAGGGCGGTCTTACTGAAGATGATATGATCGATGTGGCCAAGGACCTTGAGGCTGCAGGTGTGGACTATATCAGTTTGTCCGATGGTTCTGGATACGAGGAAGGCGGTCATCTCATCACCGACATAGATAGATCAAAACATATACCCGAACATGGTGAGGCCTTCAAAAAAGCTCTCAATATTCCTGTAATTGTGGCCTCCCAGCATGATCCTGTCAAGATAGAAAAGAATATAGCCGAGGGCAAATATGACATACAGGCTTTGGGGCGACAGCTCTTCTGTGACCCTGAATATACTAACAAGCTCGCTGCTGGAAAGCAAAAGGCGATCGTCAGATGCTCACGTTGCAATACCTGTCTCATGCGCTGCCTGAGCGGGGTTACTCCGGCCTGTCCCAATAATCCCAACCTCGGGAGGGAATATACCATGGATGAATACCGGATAGGTCCTTGGAAGAAGGATGAGTCATTATTGCCTGAAGGCATTATCCGTGTGCCTATGCCGGCAATTGACCGGCCGTGGTGGAAAAAGCAGCTAACATTTATCGAAAAAAACTGGCGGCCGCTTCAGGGACGTACGCCAAGGTAATCTCTTAAAACGTTACTAAGATTCATGGGTAAATTTAGTTGTGTGGCATTTAAAAACGATGATTGTCTAAATTATGTTGTAGGACTTATTCTTCTTCTTAAGATAAATCCTTTCTAATAAGTCCCGCCTTTTCTTAATCTCCCTCTTGAAAAGAGGGAGATTTTCTCCTTTAAAGGCCATTATTTGAGCCGCATAAAACACCAGACTCCTGTCTGGTGATGTAGCGGCAACCCGCAGGGTTCATGCAAGATGTCGCATGTAACATTAAAGAAGCCCCCAGCTCCTGCTGGGGGAGGGTCACTATAAGAAAAAAAATGATGACAATCATGGCATCAAAAAAGGAGTAGTAAGGAAACACACATATGGCTGTTAAGGGATGTATTCTTGTCACTGGTGCGGCATCGGGTATTGGAAGGGCTACGGAACTGTTGCTTGCCAAAAGGGGTTATGGAAGCTGATTCAAGCATTGACAAAGTCTTTTATCTTATGAATTCAGATCCTGAACTAGAGATTGTGGGCAGCCACGATTATCGTCTACCAGGTCGCTATGACCTTGCGCCAAAATATTACACCTAGAGTTGGAAATATCTTTTATGTCATTGTCATATAAACATTCTATTTTGATAAGAGAATATCTATCCCCTCGATCAATGGTTGTAGTTGGTGCTTCGAATGTAAGGGGCAAATTTGGCAATTATGCCTGCCGAGAATTGAAGGCTAGAGGTTTCCGTGTATTTCCAGTCAATCCTCATGAGAAGGATATCTGCGGTGAGAATTGCTATCATACAATCAATGAACTGAATACCTTAAAAAACAGAATGTTGATTGTCCTGCCGCCTGACATGACTCGAAAGTTAGTCAGGGACTTGAATCCTGAGTTTGTATCTTATGTGTGGATGCAAAACGGAGCAGAATCACCCGAAGCGATACGGATATGCAATGCAAAGGGCATCAGGACAATTTATGGACAATGTATCCTCATGCATGCCCAACCTGTCAGATCCTATCACTTACTTCACCGGTGGTGGAGAATGTCGATGCAAGCTCGATTCAACATATTCAGGTTTATTGCCAAGGAGAGATATAATGCAAACGAATCTTAAGAGGAAATCCGCGTTAGTAACCAGGGCGTCGCGAGGGCTGGGTCATGCTATTGCGCTGGCCCTTGGTCAGGCTGGTACTGACGTGGCGCTGACCGATATCCTGATCGAGAGTCAGGATCATGACCATGAAAAGCTCGGCCAATACAGTGTGCTGGCCGGTCATTTTGCGCAGCAAGGAAGGGTGAAGACACAAGCAGGAGCGCAAGAGATCCAATCCATGGGCTCGCGCAGTTGCGCCTTCAAAATGGATGTGACGGATATGGATGAGGTTAGACGGGTAGTGGAGGCCATAGAGGCTGAACGGGGGACAATCGATATTTTAATAAACAATGCAGCGGTCATGGATAACCTAGGCAAGTTTGGTGAGCAGCAGCCGGAACGCTGGCAACGTGATCTCAACGTCAACCTCACCGGTGCTTACAATTGCAGCAAGGCGGTCTGGCCTGGGATGGTGAAGAAAGAATGGGGCCGCATTATCAACATTTCATCTGTGGCTGGCCTCATGGGAGCTCATATGCAGCCATCCTACGGTGCTACCAAAGCTGGGCTGATCGGTTTCAGCAATTCGCTGGCTATTGAGGCAGGACGCTACGGAATCACGGTTAATACGGTCTGCCCGGGTTTTATTGCCACCGAGGCGGTACAACTTTATGACGAGCATATGACTGAACGCATTGCAAAACGAACTGCCCTGAAGCGGATGGGCCGACCGGAAGAAGTGGCCCAAGTCGTGGCTTTTCTGGCTTCGGATGGTGCCTCGTATATTACCGGAGCAGTGATCCCTGTTACTGGGGGAATCGATCTGCTCACTCTATAGAATTTTATACATGACAATGACCTGCTACCCCGAACTCTTGTATAATATAAAATTTAATGGTAGTTCTTAATTTTGAAAATAGTACCCTATCCATCTGAAATAGGAGGGAAGCATGGATCAAAACAATGGATTAAGTGAACTTGGACGAGCCATAGCGGAGCTTGATGAGGCTGGTGTGGAGACGCTGGTCCAAAAGAGACTGGACAAAAAAATACCGCCCGAACAGATTATCAGTGAACTCTCAGCAGGCATAACCGAGGTG
>CAVQCU010000015.1:0-8551 GCA_963710995.1 uncultured delta proteobacterium | reverse complement strand
CTGCCCTGGGACCAGTCGTAGAAACCTTTTCCGGTCTTCTTGCCGAGATTGTTGGATTTGAGGTAAGACATAAGTGCGTCAGATGGTTTGTAATCTTTGGAAAGAACCGTAGCAAAATATTCAAGACCGTGAGCGGCAATATCAATGCCCACATAGTCCACCAGCTCAAAAGGCGGCATTGACATAATCGGCTTTAGGGCTGCATCAAGCTCTTCCGGTAAGGGATGTCCTGCCTCCAGGATTTTGGAGAGCAATACCAGTGTAGGCTCGTTAACCCGGTTGCAAATAAACCCCGGCGAGTCTTTCTTCACAATAACCGGAACTTTTTTAATCTTTTTAGCAATCTTATATCCGATCGAAATGGATTCATCGGAGGATTTAAGGCCTTTGATAACTTCAACCAGTTTCATGAGAATGGCCGGATTGAAAAAATGATAGCCAATGACTTTATCCGGCCGCTTCGTGGCGGAAGCAATATCGGTAATGCTGATGTTTGAGGTATTGGAAGCCAGTATTGCGTGCTTGGGGGCGTACTTGTCCAGATCGGCAAACACACTTTTTTTGAGCTCCAGTTTTTCCGGTACTGCTTCAATGATAAAATCAGCGTCCTTCACCGCTGTCTGCAGATCAACCATCGGGATGAGTCTAGTCAGAGCATCGGTATATGCTTCCTGTGTCAATTTGCCTTTTTCCTTGAATTTATCAAAACTAGCCTTAATGCCGGCCATCCCCTTATCCACAAACCTTTGTTCGATATCGCGTAGAACTACTGTATAGCCTCCCAGCAGACAGCAGGCCGCAATCCCATGTCCCATGTCACCAGCGCCAATCATGGCAATCTTTTTTACGTCTTCAGCTTTCATGATAAATCTCCTTCCTTAGGTTAATTTATTATGAAACTCATTTTTTGTTTATTAGCAGGGGCTGGTCAACTTGTCCGGCGTATAACCCCTGACCACCTCAATGTGGCGCGAGATCACACGTGCCTAGTTGACCACTTCCTGCGTTATCTAGGATTTCTTTTCCTTGGCTGACTCCTCCTCCCTCAAAATCTTGCGAAGGATTTTACCGACTGCGGACTTGGGAATCGAATCGCGAAATTCAACCAGCTTAGGCACCTTGTAAGGAGCCAGTTTTTCTTTGCAGAACTTGATAATTTCTTCTTCCGTACATTTTTCTCCGGATTTCAAAACGACGAACGCTTTGACCGTCTCACCACGGTATTTGTCGTTAACACCTATAGCCACGGCTTCGGCGACCTTGGGATGCTGGAAGAGGACCTCATCAATGTCGCGCGGATAGATGTTGAATCCGCCAGCGATAATCATGTCCTTCTTGCGGTCGACTATGAAGATATAACCGTCTTCATCCCTGGTAGCAATGTCCCCTGTAAAGAGCCAGCCGTCTTTGAGCTGTCCAGCCGTCTCGCTGGGATTGTTCCAGTAACCCTGCATGATCAACGGTCCCTTCATGATGATTTCACCCGGCTGACCGTCGGGGATATCCATTTCTCCAGTTTCGATATCCACCAGCCGTACATCATTATCCGGGAAGGGAAGACCGATACTGCCCACTTTCTTTAGCCCCAGAACAGGGTTGGATATACCCAACGAGGTGGATTCGGAAAGACCATAGCCTTCGCTGAAATAAATTCCCATGTCTTTGACCTGTTCGATAAGTTCCACGGGCATTGGCGCCCCGCCTGAGTTCAACAGGCCAAATTTTTTGCCCAGATTCAATTCCGCTGATTTGGGATGGTTGATCAGAGCGGTAATAAGTGTGGGTACTGTAGGGAAAAAGGTGATCTGTTCGAATTTGGCGAGGAGTTCCATCATCTCGTCTATATTGAAGCGGGGAACCTGGATTTGGGTCGCGCAACTGAACATAGCCCAGTTCATCACGACAATGTTGCCATAAACATGGAAGTAAGGCAATATAGCCATGACATTGCGTTTTTCATGGGGTGTGAGAGAGATTGTGGCATTTCCCCACAGCGCGGCCTGCATTGTAGCCGCCACAATGTTGGCATGGGTAAGAACGGCGCCTTTGGGTATTCCGGTTGTGCCGCCGGTAAATTGAATCATGGCGGGATCTTCCGGATTAACCGGGACCTTCGAACGTTTGGTATTCGGATATTTGGTAATGAGTTCCGAAAAGTGATGCCAGCCCTCTAACAAATTAAGACTTTTGGAGGTGCTTACGGGAAATCCTTTGATATAGTCTGTAATTGCTGTGACGATCACTCTGGGAATATTAACTTGTTTACATAATGTGTTAATGGCCGGAAGAGCCATGTCAAAGGTGACCAGGGACGTCAGGCCAGAAGTATTGGCCATCAGTTTAAGTTCGTCGGGAGTATATAAAGGATTGAGGTTGACGACAATTCCCCCGATAGACAGTATTGCGTAATAAGCAATCAGATACTGAGGGCAATTGGGTAGGTGCAGTCCCACCCGGTCTCCCTTTTGGATACCAAGGCCGGCCAGAGCGTTGGCAAAACGTCTGGATTCCTGCCGCAACTCATAAAAAGTCATCTCGCTGCCGAAAAAAATCAGGGCAGCCTTGTCTGGGTAAGCTCCTGCGGGAAGATCTAGCAACTCATGAGCCGCCAGACGTGGATAACGGATAGTTGTTGGTACATTGTAATCATAGTGACGATGCCAAGGTTTTTCTATCATTCTTTCCCCTCCTGAATAAGTGATATACAACATTGACAATCTGCACCCGCTAACATACATGAGGTCGCCCCACTTACAACAGGGTTACCTCAGTCTGTTTTTTAAGATGCTTTTTTTGCTGCCAGGAAGCCCATTATTTTCATAATACCCAATATGGCGGCAATGAATATTGCTCCACCTACGACTTCCACCCCCATCCAGACGAATACATTGGGTGCCGGGCCTTTGGTGGCCACGCCCGCTACCAAAAAGTACATGAATGCGTAGTTATTAAAAATTACGGGCACTACTTCCCCGAGAGCTACAATCAGGTACACAAAAACGACAACATACACCAACATCGCTAGTTCCAGTCCCATAGAGGCAGCCGCAGCTCCCAGAAATATCTTGATAAGGATTATATTTGCGATGCCGAACAAACCTCCCACCAGAATGTGGGGGGCCTTCTTGATGTCCATATGCGCTTCAAAGAAAAATATCATGACCATAAAAGCCGGCCAGGTATCATTTGGAAATCCTAATTTCCCTAAAATGATCATGCCTAGCGCCACCACGATAATCAGTGGCACTCCAAAAATCAGTCGGTCTTTGCTTAATTTAGCCATAAAAAGTACCCTCCTTAATTTTTTTGATAAGAACTATGCCCCCATGTAAGAAGTGTAGGTAATTTGTAATTGTATGTCAATTAAATATTGACCACACAATGTGAGGTGTGATGTAGATGTTTGTCGTCGGGTGTGAATTGTGTTTATTACGGATTGAAGTCAAGCATCTTTGTAGATGTTGACGATTTATTTGTTTCAGGAAGAAGTGCATGAATAAATAAACGCCGGGCCCAAAAATTGTGTTGCAGGGCTCAGCGTTTCATTCTTACAGTCTTGATTTTACACGATAAACTTATGATTCTTTACGGTGTTTGAGTTTGTGTTCTCGGAGCAATTTTAATTTCCACTTTCCTGTTCATTTGCCGTCCTACTTCGGTGTCGTTGGTTGCTACAGGCATGGTTTTGCCAAACCCGACAGCTTCAATGCGGCTGTCGGCTACACCGCGCATAGCCAGTAAAGTTTTTACCGCGTTGGCACGTCTCTTCGAAAGGTCCATGTTATATTGATCCGAACCTTTGCTATCGGTATGTCCTTCCACTCTAATTAAAGTATCGGGATATTGATTTAAAACACCAGCGACCCTGTTTATTTCAGTATAAAGTTCCGGACGCACTTCTGTTGAATTTGTATCGAATGTAACGTCACCTCTAAAAGTCACCGACAGAAGATTACCTTCCCTTTTAACGGCGGCGGCTTCGGATTTTGCCAAAGCTTCACGCATTTCTTTTTCCTGATTATCCATCATCTTTCCAACGCCGTAACCACCAGCCCCCCCCACCGCAGCACCTAGGGCAGCACCTATAAGAGTACCTTTCGTGTCATGGCCTATGGCCTGTCCCAATATCGCCCCGACCACAGCTCCGCCTGCCGCCCCGAAAATACCACCTTGTTCACTTTTCGTCATTGTTCCAGTCTCTGCGCAACCGGCCAGAAGTAATATACAACAGAAAAAAACAAAAATTTTCATCCTCTTCATTTTTGTTCCCCTTTCATAAAAGCTACTTCACGTTACTTTTGATATTTTTGATAAGATATCACTTTTGACGGAGGGAGTATAAACAGCAATGGATTTGTACATCAAGTAAATATTGGTCACAAAATTTGGGATGCAGAGTATGTTTATTACGAATTGAAAGGTTGTATGAATTGGGAAAACAAGAAAAACAATGTTACAGGAAGAAAGAAATAAAAATCTGATTCCCGAATCAGCGGAATTGCTGAATTGTTGACTTCATCTACTTAGTTTCAGTCGTGGGTTATTGTCAAAATTGAGGATTACCGATTGAAAGAGAGTAACGGCAAACATCTCTGGTGCAAAGGAACATGTCAGAAAACATGTTATTCAACTATTATTAAAGTGCATCCTCGTCAGTTAATTTACGTTTGGGTGAGCAGTTCGTCCCGTCAAGTGGAAAAGGTGTGGAACGTCTTCTCATAGGGTTCTTGGAGAAGGTTCCTTGTTCCCCTGATTACCTTGAAATTGTCTGACTTCAGGTGTGTCATAAAGTCTTTCTTGTTATCCCATTCTTCAAGAAGAACTAATCTATTTTCATCCTCGACACTCTGGTAGAAGTCACAGCGACGGCATCCCGGCTGCATCCTTGTAAAAACGAACAGTGAGGAAATCGTCTGTGACAACTCTATGCGTTTCTCAGGAAAGACATTCATTCGTATGATTAAAAGAGTCATAAAAAAGAACCTCCATTCATATAATTAAAAGGAACATCAAAATAAAATTTGCAAATAGTTTGCCAACAAGCAAAAGAAGTTCATACATTTTGATTAATTATTTAATAACAAGTTGTTAGATTAAAAAGAGAGACCGGCGGAAAGTCCGCAATGATTAATTTGACCTCAGTATTTGGTGGAACCTCAGCATATTGAGGGATACTTTGGTGGGGCTGTGGACAGTTCATCCGGATGTTTGTCGTAATGTATATTCGTCACACCCCTTGACAATAGCAATTATCAGCCGGGATGCCGTCGCTGTGACTTCTACCAGAGTGTGCGAGGATGAAAATAGATTAGTTCTTCTTTGAAGAATGGGATAACAAGAAAGACTTTATGACACACCTGAAGTCAGACAATTTCAAGGTAATTAGGGGAACGAGAAACCTATTCCAAGAACCCTATGAGAACGCGTCCACACCTTTTCCACTTGACGGGACGAACTGCTCACCCAAACGTAAATTAACTGACGAGGATGCACTTTAATATAATCGTTGAATAACATGTTTCTCTCAGATGTACCATTGCGCCAGAAATATATATCATTACTCTTTTTCAATGGGTAATGCTCAATTTTTTCAGATAACCCCACGACTAGAACTGGCTCGATGAAGTCAACAATTCAGCAATTCCGCCTGATTCGGGAATAGATTTTTATTTCTTTCTTCCTGTAACATTGTTTTTCTTGTTTTCCCAATTCATACAACCTTTCAATTCGTAATAAACATACTCTGCATCCCGAATTTTGTGACCAATATTTACTTGATGTACAAATCCATTGCTGTTTATACTCCCTCCGTCAAAAGTGATATCTTATGAAAAATATCAAAAGTAACGTGAAGTAGCTTTTATGAAAGGGGAACAAAAATGAAGAGGATGAAACTGTTTGTTTTTTCTGTTGTATATTACTTCTGGCCGGTTCGCAGAGTGAACAATGACGAAAAGTGAACAAGGTGGTATTTTGGGGGCGGGAGGCGGAGCTATGGTCGGGGCAATATTGGGACGGCCATAGGCCATGACCGAAAGGTACTCTTATCGTGCTGCCCTAGGTGCTGCGGTGGGGGGGGCTGGTGGTTACGGCGTTGGAAAGATGATGGATGGTCCGGAAAAAGAAATGCGTGAAGCTTTGGCAAAATCCGAAGCCGCCGCCGTTAAAAGGGAAGGTAATCTTCTGTCGGTGACTTTTAGAGGTGACGTTACATTCGATACAAATTCAACAGAAGTGCGTCCGGAACTTTATACTGAAATAAACAGGGTCGCTGGTGTTTTAAATCAATATCCCGATACTTTAATTAGAGTGGAAGGACATACCGATAGCAAAGGTTCGGATCAATATAACATGGACCTTTCGAAGAGACGTGCCAACGCGGTAAAAACTTTACTGGCTATGCGCGGTGTAGCCGACAGCCGCATTGAAGCTGTCGGGTTTGGCAAAACCATGCCTGTAGCAACCAACGACACCGAAGTAGGACGGCAAATGAACAGGAAAGTGGAAATTAAAATTGCTCCGAGAACACAAACTCAAACACCGTAAAGAATCATAAGTTTATCGTGTAAAATCAAGACTGTAAGAATGAAACGCTGAGCCCTGCAACACAATTTTTGGGCCCGGCGTTTATTTATTCATGCACTTCTTCCTGAAACAAATAAATCGTCAACATCTACAAAGATGCTTGACTTCAATCCGTAATAAACACAATTCACACCCGACGACAAACATCTACATCACACCTCACATTGTGTGGTCAATATTTAATTGACATACAATTACAAATTACCTACACTTCTTACATGGGGGCATAGTTCTTATCAAAAAAATTAAGGAGGGTACTTTTTATGGCTAAATTAAGCAAAGACCGACTGATTTTTGGAGTGCCACTGATTATCGTGGTGGCGCTAGGCATGATCATTTTAGGGAAATTAGGATTTCCAAATGATACCTGGCCGGCTTTTATGGTCATGATATTTTTCTTTGAAGCGCATATGGACATCAAGAAGGCCCCCCACATTCTGGTGGGAGGTTTGTTCGCATCGCAATATAATCCTTATCAAGATATTTCTGGGAGCTGCGGCTGCCTCTATGGGACTGGAACTAGCGATGTTGGTGTATGTTGTCGTTTTTGTGTACCTGATTGTAGCTTGGGGAAGTAGTGCCCGTAATTTTTAATAACTACGCATTCATGTACTTTTTGGTAGCGGGCGTGGCCACCAAAGGCCCGGCACCCAATGTATTCGTCTGGATGGGGGTGGAAGTCGTAGGTGGAGCAATATTCATTGCCGCCATATTGGGTATTATGAAAATAATGGGCTTCCTGGCAGCAAAAAAAGCATCTTAAAAAACAGACTGAGGTAACCCTGTTGTAAGTGGGGCGACCTCATGTATGTTAGCGGGTGCAGATTGTCAATGTTGTATATCACTTATTCAGGAGGGGAAAGAATGATAGAAAAACCTTGGCATCGTCACTATGATTACAATGTACCAACAACTATCCGTTATCCACGTCTGGCGGCTCATGAGTTGCTAGATCTTCCCGCAGGAGCTTACCCAGACAAGGCTGCCCTGATTTTTTTCGGCAGCGAGATGACTTTTTATGAGTTGCGGCAGGAATCCAGACGTTTTGCCAACGCTCTGGCCGGCCTTGGTATCCAAAAGGGAGACCGGGTGGGACTGCACCTACCCAATTGCCCTCAGTATCTGATTGCTTATTACGCAATACTGTCTATCGGGGGAATTGTCGTCAACCTCAATCCTTTATATACTCCCGACGAACTTAAACTGATGGCCAATACTTCTGGCCTGACGTCCCTGGTCACCTTTGACATGGCTCTTCCGGCCATTAACACATTATGTAAACAAGTTAATATTCCCAGAGTGATCGTCACAGCAATTACAGACTATATCAAAGGATTTCCCGTAAGCACCTCCAAAAGTCTTAATTTGTTAGAGGGCTGGCATCACTTTTCGGAACTCATTACCAAATACCCGAATACCAAACGTTCGAAGGTCCCGGTTAATCCGGAAGATCCCGCCATGATTCAATTTACCGGCGGCACAACCGGAATACCCAAAGGCGCCGTTCTTACCCATGCCAACATTGTGGCGGCTACAATCCAGTGCGCGCAGTGGGGAAACCCCACAATCTCTCTCACGGCCCATGAAAAACGCAATGTCATGGCTATATTGCCTTACTTCCATGTTTATGGCAACATTGTCGTGATGAACTGGGCTATGTTCAGTTGCGCGACCCAAATGCAGGTTCCCCGCTTCAATATAGACGAGATGATGGAACTCCTCGCCAAATTCGAACAGATCACCTTTTTTCCTACAGTACCCACACTTATTACCGCTCTGATCAACCATCCCAAATCAGCGGAATTAAATATGGGCAAAAAAATTACAGCTTGTTGAACTCAGGCGGGGCACCAATGCCCGTGGAACTTATTGGACAGGTCAAAGACATGGGAATTTATTTCAGCGAAGGCTATGGTCTTTGCAGTCCACCTCGTTGGGTATATGCAACCCTGTCTAGCAATACATC
>CAVQCU010000014.1:0-25964 GCA_963710995.1 uncultured delta proteobacterium | reverse complement strand
TTGGGAATGACATCGATTCTTCTCCTGTGCAGTCGGGTTCCGGGATTGGCTTGGTCTTCCTGGCATTTGCCGCCAACGGGCTGAACAACCGCCGAGTGGAAAGCCGCAAATCGGGGTGCAATCAGGGCAAACGCATCTTGATTTCCCTGATAGCTATCCACGGTCGGTTTTGTAACAAGCGCATAAATTCTATATCTTGCTCGGTGTTTCCTCTCCCCTTATAAAAGCGATTTTAGATACGTCGGCCCCGGGGTGTGAGCCTCTCCGCGATCGGGTCGGCCGCGCGCGCGTCCGGTGCTCCGGGGTGCGGACGCATCGAGAGGTAAGCGGAAATCAGCAACACGACCCCCAGCGCGATCCCGAGCCCCGATGTAGGCACGCGAGACGCCAGCATCGCTCCGGCGATGGCGCCGAAAGTCGTGGCCACCTCGAGAAACATACCGATGCGAATGTTCGAGAAGCCTTCCTTGACATACGCCGACGCGGCGCCCGACGACGTCGCGATCACCGACACCAGCGTCGCGCCGATGGCGTAGCGGATGTTGACGCCGAAGACCAGCGTCAGCACGGGCGTCAGCACCACGCCGCCGCCCAGGCCCGTCAGCGATCCCAGAAAGCCGGCTGCCCCGGCCACCAGGAAGATCGCGCCACTCAGTTCGAGCGAATTCACATACCCTACCCGACCGTCGGAATCGCCGCCGGCTCCCGGTCCCGAAGCACACTGCTTCTCCCCAACTCCTTGATTACAGGGCAAATATTTTTGCAAATAAATTCAATCTACGCACCAATAATACCCCTCTGGGTGGGCAAATGGGTGGGCACTTCGCGTCCGTTTCCGTTTTCAGCGCGCGCCGTCCGCCACGAGGTCACCTACGGATTGCCCCAACACCGCCCGCGCAATCTGGTAGTCCCACTGTGCCGCGACACGAGTTGCCTCCGCCCGCGCCAGTGCAGTCTCGGAGTCGAGCAGATCGGTAATGGTTCCGGCGCCGACCTTGTAACGCTCATTCGCCAACCGCAGGTTCTGCGCGTCTCTGACGAGGGCGTCGGTGGAGACGACCACCGCAAAACTCTCCGTCAGCCTTGAGTAAGCGGTCCAGACCTCCTGGCGCGCGCACCGCCGGGTCCACGCCCAGGATGCCGGTCAGGGTGTTGCGCAAGATAGGTAACAGGGCGTACAGGCTGAGCGCCAGGATGGCGGTGTGCTCCCCGATGCCGCCAATCATCGGCAGCGGCAGCAGAAAGCCGAACAGCGCCAGGCTGGGAACGGTCTGCGCGATGTTGGTGAACCCCAGCACCCAGCGGCGGGCGGCCGGGCGGCGCGCCAGCCACACCGCGGCGGGAAGGGCCACGGCGCAGGCAATGGCGATGGCGATTCCGACCAGCCTGAGGTGTTCGAGCGAGAGCGTGACGATGTCAGATGCCAGGCGGCTGTTCATTCTGCCTCCAGTTGTCTTCCAGGCCGGCGAGGAATGCGCGGGACTCGGGCGTGCGGGCGGCCAGAAACTCCGCCGGCGTGACAGGCGGCTCCAACGCGCCCTGGTTGAGGAGGGCGATGCGGGACGCCAGCATGAGGGCCTCGCGCACGTCGTGGGTAACGAAAAGCGCGGTTTTGCGCACGCTGCGGCGCAAGTCCAGGAACTGGCGCTGCAGTTCGAAGCGGGTGATGGGATCGACGGAGGCGAAGGGCTCGTCGAAGAGCAGCAGCGGCGGGTCGGCGGCCAGGGCACGGGCGATGCCGATGCGCTGGCGCTCGCCGCCGGAAAGCTGGCGCGGATAGCGGCCACGGAATTTGGCGGGCGCGAGGCCCACGGCGGCGAGCATAAACGCTATGAAACGGAAACGGCGAAAAGAGTGAAATACCCAGAACTGTTTCACGCATTTTGGCGACTGTGGGTGTAACTTTATCAGCTAATAAATGGCCGCCCAGACCGGGTTTGGCTCCTTGAGCATATTTGAATTCAACAATGCGTACTCGTTGGATCGTCTCTTCCCGAACGCCAAAAAGACCGGTGGCAATCTGGGTTATTACATGATCATCATACGGCTTCATGCGTTCCATGTAACCGCCTTCACCGGTACAGGTAAAGGTGTTGAAAGCGGTAGCCGCACGCGCCTTGGAAAGCTGAGTCACGTTACTGACGGAACCGAAAGACATTCCGCCACCGTACCAAGGGACATCTATTTTCACCTGTGGCCGGCCATCGTTCCGTCTGTTGAGTATAATGCTTGTATCGATTTCATCATCTCGTAATTCAACGGGCGGTTTTTCGGGAAACTTGAACCGCAATCTGTCAAACCCGCCACCGGAAGCTCCTGTCTCGTAATCGTAGCCGTATTCAGGTGATGGGGATTCTCCGGTTTCCGCCATTTTCCAGGTAGCCATAAGCATATCCGGCGTCCAGCGATAATCGCCCATCGACTTCAACATCGGGTTTTCGACCATTTGAAGCGCTTTATTCGGACACAAGTCGATGCAATAATGGTTTGTTTTCTGACAAGAAGGTCCTATACAAACGTTCAAATGCGGTGCAGCAAACAATTTATAACCGGGTTTCAACACGTGTACGCCATGTGGACACACCTCAGCACATTTACCACATAGTTTGCAATCACTGCTGCGACGAATAATATATTTGGCTATCTCATTGCGATAGCGCGAGGGCGCTGGTTTGACTTCTCGAGATACCTCAACCTGCGGCACCAGTGTTTTAATTGTGTTTTCAGGCAGGACTTTTTTAAGCCCCGACTCTTTTGCCAAAAAGCCTTCCAAAGGTTTCCTCCTCAAGGTCTTCAAAGAATAATGCACGGCCGGTCTCACCACGCAGACGGCGGGCTTCTCTCATTCCCATGGCTCCCATCACTTCAATCAGTTGGTCATGCCAGACAGCAATTAAATTTGTCATACGTCCGATCCCATACTCGGCGGTGATCGTCTCAATCCTCGCCGGACAGGCAAAACCATCTCGACAGTTTGTACAAAAACGGCATTCAAGACCAATTAACAGTGGCATATTGATTGTGATGACATCTGCGCCGCAGATTATCTCTTTTGCCATATGTTCCGCCAGAGCAATACCGCCACTGGCAATCAAAGTGATTTCATCCCTGATACCGTCTTTTACAAGAGACGTATGGATGATCCGGGTCATATCCTTTATGAATTTAGGTTTTTCCGCACCTGTTTGATTACCGTTGATATCGGACACGATATGTATGACTTCAATAAAAGGGTGATGTGCAAGCTCTATAGATCTATGCTCACCGTAAGCATCCAGTGCAACTCTGATTGAAACAACCAATTCCGGATTGATGGCTTTAATCTCGTTTATCCGTTGTTCGATTTTATCGCTGTCAGCGATCTCAATAAGACGCAACTTTTTAAGGATATCAGGTGGTGGTAGCGGCGTTTCTTTATCAAGATAAAAAATGATATTCGATAAATGGTTTTCTTCATATGGTCCCAAAAGAAGATGATGTTTCCAATCGACAATTATCATCGTGCAGGTTTTAACGGCAACAGCCAATAACATCGGTATGAGATTGGGGAAATGATATTCCGCCGGAAACATATCAATGATTATCGGAACCGGCAGGTCTACCAGTGGTGGTAATATAGTAGTCAGTTTGTTGTTTTCAAACGAAAGTAATTTTGGTTTTCTTCCGATATCGACAGAGGTACTGATGTATTCACGACCGTGAATTCCGTCGCGAGTCGGACGGACAATTTCAGACATGTCCGTCCACATGGAATCAAATCCGGCACCTGTAAACTTACCGCGATAACCGGCACCAGAAACAGGAATGCCGGCTGTTTCCGCTTGATTCCAAGTAGTTAGAATAATATCCGGTGTGAAATAACCATTACCCATGCGTTCGTATTCGGGATTCACGGTTAGAGCCAGTAGACCCTTCGTGCATTTCTGCACGCAGGAAAAACAACCCATGCATTCAAAGAACATGGCATTAAATTCATCCAGATCTTTGATATACTGCATTTCCTGCCGATAGCGGTCATACACACAGGCTTTTTTTACACAATTATGGCACCGGGCACAATCTTCACGCCAGTCAACAATTCCGAATTTCCCTCTTTTCGGCAATCTCGGTGCAATCTTTTTGGTTTCAATATGATATTTCTTGGGCATTTTATTAAATCTCAATCATTACGATATAACGGCTAATAATTCGTTAATAGCTGATTCATTGCCACCTGATAAAATATGGACACCTTTTAGTCCGGGAAGATCTTTAAGCTCCTTTATAATTTCAGCGGCTATTTTAACGCCTTCTTTTTTCTGAACCTCGGGATCATCGGCATTCGTTAACCTGTTAATGATCGTTTCAGGAATTACAAAATCAGTGTGCGTCTCGGTTAATTCTTTAGCCTGACCAGCACTCTTGAGCGGCAGAACTCCGGCAAGAATGGCTGCTTTATCGGCAAGCCCTGCAGTGTGAACGGCTTCCAGCCAGATTTTAAATACATCAACATCAAATACAGGTTGAGTTTGAATAAAATTGGCACCTGCGGTTATTTTTTTATTTAACCTTAATATATTCAGTTCGATCGGTTTCAAATCCGGATTAGCAGCAGCGCCGATCAGCAGACAGAATTTCCCTTGGATTTTCGAACCGTCCAGTAACTGGCCGTTATTCATCTTTCTCACCATATCAATGAGCTGAATAGAATCAATATCAAAGACATTAGCTGATTCACTGCAACCGATGAGAGTTTGGTGAAAACCGGAAAGACACAATACATTTTTAATACCAAGAGAAGCGGCGCCCAATAGATCGGATTGAAGCGCAATGCGATTGCGGTCTCTCGTTATGATTTGTAATACCGGTTCGATGCCAGTCTGACTCAATACGAAAGAGGCTGCCAGACTGGAAATGGATACACCATAATGATTATCAGCTACGTTTACCGCTGTCACACCACTACCGAATATTTTAGGATCAATCGTTAACTCTGTACCGGCAACCGGTAAATACTCGGCAGTGATAATAAACTCTTTGCCGCTGATTTTAACCGCTAATTTACTTTCAGGTTTCATACCCTGTACTCCTTCTGTCATAGATTGACGAAAAACTATTCCGTCTGCGATGTTGGCAAAGACGGCGCATTTTCAACCATTGTCTTTATTCGAAATAAGAAATCTTCTAATTCATGGATGGCCCCTGTGATACCCTTGTCGCCCTTCTGAATTATTTTAGTGCGGCCTTTTCCGAGACCGGCTTCTTCCAGTAATTCGTCGACGGCTTGTACACGTTTTTTGGCGCGCATATTACCTTCCATATAATGACATTCACCTTCTTTGCATATCAGAATGGCAGCCCCATCCGCACCGGTATCAAATGCTTTAGTGAGGTAAAGAATGTCCAGTTTTCCAGAACAGGGCAAGGATACTACTTTAATCTCGACTGCCTGCAGGGAATAACTTTTCAACAATTCTTCTTGATCGTAGCTTGTTGCACAATGGAAGAGATATATTTTAGGAATGTGAATATTCAGTTGTAACACCTTCTTTCATGACATCACTATCATTAATCACAAACATGGATGAAAGTATTTCATCCAAAATTTGGGCAAACAAACGATACATATTTTGATAAATCATCCAAAAACTCTTTCCGGCCTGATCATAACAAGATCATAATGCGATATGTTTGTTGCTATATTCATACCAATTGTACAAAATAAGTTATATTATTGTATGCCCTTCATTATTAATTATTTACGCTATAAAAAAATCCATCTTCCTATTTGAAAAGTACAAATCTGTTCTTTTTAAAAGGATGAAATATTTTAAACTTTTATATGCAATTGTTGCTTTATAATTTGTATTCATGCTTTTATAAGCAGCTTTTGTCTGGTTACCACCGATTTTCTTCCAAGTCTTTAATAATTAAACTTTTTCTTAAATTTCAACAACAGAAGAAAGCATTTTTATCTTTACTTCTCAATTTTATTTTCCGCTATTTGCAATGAAGGTGGAAGATGCTGGCAATCTATAGTATTAGTCTTTGATAATAAAACATCTTACTAAATGCAATTTTTCAAATCCCACACGTTATCCGACCATCTATGGAAGCCGGGTTTATAAGTTATATTCACCCCTTCTCTATCGATACCATAAGCAATGCAGAGCCAAACCTCTTTTTTCGCGATCCAACGACGAAATCAAATCCTTTTGCATACCCAGACGCGATCTAATTTCGTCGATGATTTGCTTCAACTAATCGTCCAAATACCTCAACTGCGCCTACGGCTTGACAATTGCATATAGGGTGGCTGATTCTTCGTAACTATAAACGCTTAAGGTCGTATCTTTCCTGACAAATAGTTTTATCAAAATTCTGCTCATATAATGAGCAAAGAACCTTAATCATTAATTTTATAAAAAAAATATGCTAATAGCAACTAATATTTTTATATTTATAGAATGTACCTAAATATCTTACAAATCGTTACAAAAAGTCATGTTCATCTTTTCGGAATTTTTATCGTGGATTTATAATGACATTAGGGTTCTTTGAGAATCGTTGGAGTTTTCCCATGATTTTTGATCTTCACCATTATTTTGATCTTTTTTACTAACTCCTTAAAGCAATTTGTTACAAAATTGTGCTAAGAGTAATTAATTTTTAGCTCTTCAGTATAAAATTACAAAGAGTTAACCAATTATTATCAAATCTTTCCGCTATGCTTTAATTCAGCTTTTGTCTTTAAGGATTTTTCTTATTTTGTTGACTTATACTATCGTTATTCCTATCAATTTCCAATTAGTATGAGCGGCTCTTGCTGTACGGTACATTTCTGTGAATGGTGTCAACGCTTGTTCAATGGAATGTAGCTTTTCTTTGCCTTTAATGAAGTGACATAGGATGGACGGATAATCCGTCCCTGCACGATTTCTTCGATCCGGTGGGCAGACCAGCCGACAACTCGTGCAAGTGCAAAAATCGGCGTAAAAAGTTCCCGGGGTATCCCCATGCATTCATAAACAAATCCCGAGTAAAAATCCACATTCGTGCAAACTGTTTTGCGTTTCTTTTCTTTAACTAAAACCGGCGCGATACGTGCTATTTTTTTTAGTAGATTGAATTCATCCAACCGGCCGGTTGACTTCGCAAGTTCTCCCGCTTGATTTTCTATATACATTGCCCTGGGGTCCGACACGGTATAAACGGCATGACCGATTCCGTAAATTGTTCCAGATTTGTCGCCGGCCTCTTTATTTAGAATCTTCATGAGGTAATCGCTTACCTGCGCATCGCTTTCCCATTTTTTTACTTTATTTTTGATGTCGTCAATCATGTTCATGACGGCTACGTTCGCACCTCCGTGTAAGTGACCGGAGAGCGAACCTATTCCGGCGCAGATAGCCATATAGGTGTTAGCACCGGCAGAGGAAACACACCGAGTGGAAAATGTGGAGTTGTTGCCCCCTCCGTGCTCGGCATGAAATATAAGCATTGTATCAAAAAGCTCTGCTACAGACCTGTCAGCCGTATTTCCCTTGAGCAGATACAGAAAAGTTTCAGCAACACTCATATCTGGAGACGGTTCCGGAAGTACCATCCGTTCCCGTCTTTTCATTTTTACGGCTAGATAGTTGTAAGCGATAATGGTCGGGAATTTGGCGATGAGGCCAACGCATTGCAGAATCACATCATTTATATTCGTGGAATTGGGATCCTTATCAAAAATATGCATGGCAGAAACGATCGTATGTAAAGATCCCATTTGATCGTCGTGGGGAGGATGGTTTTTTATCATTTGCTTGACTCCGTTAGGAAGAGGGCGAAGTTTGGCAAGGGATTGCGAAAAGGCATTCAAATCCTTTCGATCAGGTAGCTCACCAGTTAACAGCAGGTAAACAGTTTCTTCAAAACCAAATCGATGATCTTGCTTTTTTTGGCGAATAATGTCCTCTACATCATAACCGCAATAGAAGAGTTTGCCCGGAACAGGATTCACTGCTTCCGTGCCGTCACCGTGATAGATTTTTTCATAACCGATTACCTGTCCCTTACTAGTAATACCGACAAAAACACCGGAGCCGTCTTCATTCCGCAGTCCCAATTTGATGTTTTTTTCCTTTACGATCTTGAGGTCGATTTTGTCATGCAGAAGAGCTAGTTCCTGTATTTTTGTAAGTATTGTATCCATAGTTTCATTACTCCAGAGTATGAATTTTTATATTTTAAGATAACCATAACTTGCAATTTATTTATTCCCACAATAGGCTTTGGATCAACAAAGTTAAAAAACTTAGATACTTCAATTCTAAATATGTTTAAATCCATTTTCAATCATTCTTAGATTCAACGGTGATTATATGAATCCTTTCGAATAAGCGAAGCATCGCCGTGTTTTAAGTATAACACATCTCGACAATGCCTCGTAATTCATATCCCCTAAAATGATACTTAACAACTTAATGTCAAATATAAGTAAGAATAGAAATGTGTTTTTACTTGTGACCACTCTGTCCGCAATTTCGCATATCAATCCAGCAAACCAAAGAGAATATCTGTTTAGAATATCTTATATCATTACGAAATTATAGCCAGTTTTGTTAGGTATCTGTGTTTAGCCATTGTTTCTAAGCATGAAAGAAAGTATGCTGCCCATCAGCTTATTTACTAATTTATATCTCCTAGGCTTAGCTGACAAGATTTCTTCCTCCGTTTGTATGTACTTCGATGGAATCAATTCACTGCTACAATGGGATACAATGTCGCACGCCGCTTTTTGTGTAGTTTCCAAGTGAAACTGCAAGCCGATAACCGAATTGCCGAGTTGAAATGCCTGGTTTTCGCATTCGTCACTCTTCGCGAGGCGAGTTGCTCCTGATGGTAAGTCAAATGTCTCACCGTGCCAATGGAAAACTTTCACTGACGGAGGGAAATTAAAAATAGAATTGTTGTTCGATGAAATCCCATAGATTGGAAACCACCCTATTTCCTTCACGGAATTACGATATACTCTGGCGCCTAACGCACTCGCAATAAGCTGCGCACCAAGACAAATACCCAGGACTGGCTTTCCTGAATTGATGAATTCATGGATAAATTGTTTTTCAGAAACAAGCCAGAAAAATTCATCTTTATCATTTACACTCATCGTACCGCCCAAAATCACTAGCAGGTCAATCTCTTTTAGATTAGGGTACTTTACTGACTCAAAAAACTTGGTACCTGTTATTTCGTATCCGGACGTTTCAAGCCAGGATGCGATGCTGCCAAGCCCTTCAAATGGAATGTGCTGTAAGTAGTGTGCGCGCATGTACCATCCTTTTTTCTCTATTTATATTTTCCGGTTTTCATCTCAACTGAGAACTTTTAATAAACGGATCAAAGATAGTTCATCAATGGGCTTCCTTACAGTTAAAGAATAATATGGCTGAGGAGCAAGGACTCGAACCTCGATTCACAGGGCCAGAACCTGTTGTCCTACCTTTAGACGACCCCTCAACGTGGAAACTCAGTGAAATAAAATATTTCTTAATATAACACTGTAAAAACCTCTCCCTGCTTGTAGTAAGGGATTTTACAATTTAATCAGTATCATCGGATTTTTTATTGTTTTTACGGAAAAGCTTGGGATTAATTCCCAGTTTGCTAATTTTATATTGAATGATACGCTTTGTTGTTCCCAAAATTTTGGCGGCCTTTGTTTGATTACCACCGGTTACTTCCAACGTATCAATAATTAAAGATCTTTCCTGCGCTTCGACAACAGAAGCTAATTTGCTGTGGTCCTTTTTTTCCACCTTTGTTTCTCTGACATGCAAAGACGGCGGCAAATGAAAAGAATCGATAGTATCGGTATTGGAAAGCAGAACAGCTCTTTCGATGCAATTTTCCAGTTCACGCACATTACCCGGCCATTTGTGAGATAGAAATACTTCTATTGCCGCGGTAGAAATTTTTTTAACATTCTTTCCCATTTCCTTGCTGTATTTCAAAATAAAATGATCTGCCAAAAGTATAATATCGCTGCCTCTTTCGCACAACGCGGGCAAATATATTGGAAAAACATTCAACCGGTAAAACAAATCGGCGCGAAAACGTTCCGCCACAATGTCTTGTTCTAAATCTCTGTTTGTTGCCGCGATAATGCGGACATTAACATTTATAATCCGCGAAGAGCCCAGCGGCTGAAATCTCTTTTCCTGTAAAACGCGCAAAAGCTTTACCTGAGCGGCAGCGGAAAGCTCTCCAACTTCATCTAAAAAAATTGTGCCGCCGTTAGCCTCCTCAAAACGCCCCCGGCGTTGATGCAGTGCCCCCGTAAAGGCCCCTCTTTCATGACCAAAAAGCTCGCTTTCAATCAGCGTATCCGGAATGGCTGCGCAATTAACCTGCACCATCGGCCCTTTGTGCCGCGGAGAGTTCATATGGATCGCCCTGGCGATCAGTTCTTTACCGGTTCCTGTTTCGCCGGTGATTAGGACTGTCGTATTGGAATCGGATACTTGGGCTACCAAACCGAATACTTCCTGCATCGGCTTAGAGTGGCCGATAATATCTATCGAAGGCGCGCGCTCACTGCCGACAATTTTTCGCAAGCGTTCATTTTCTTCCTCCAGAGCCCTGATATGCACGGCCTTGGCCATCAGCTCAGCTACCGATGAGAGCATGGCCAGTTCCTTGTCCAAATCTTCCACTTCGATAGCTACTTTATCGGCTGACAGAACGCCGATGACATTTGCATCATAAATAATGGGAACACAAAGAAAAGCAAGCTCCGATCTGTTTAAATGACGGCGGGCGCCTGTGCGGTCTAAAAAGTGAGTAGCCTGACCAAGATTAGCTACGGCCATGGGGCGGCCTGTTTCCGCCACTTTGCCTGTGATACCCTCGCCGGGCTTGTAGGTTACATCCATTCCTTCAATATTGACATCATGAGCAATATCGAGCCATGCTTCTTTTTTTTCCCTGTCCAGAAGTGAAATCATGCCCCGCTTCATGCCTAGACGGGAACTCATTTCCTGCAGGACAAGCGCTAGTTGATCGCGCAGGTCTTGAGGCTGAGCTAAAATTTTAGCTATCGCGTGCAAGGTGGCCAATTCTTCATAGCTATGAATACTCAAATTTCGCTCTTTCTCAGAAAAAGATTTTTTTGTAGCCTTTCTCATAGACGGCTCGACAAACCTAAAATTATTTTGTAACAAAATTGTACTAATAGCAATCGTTTTTTAGCTATTAAGAATAATTTAGCAAAGAATGAGCCAATTGTAAGTTTTTTCTGATAATTATACTAAAAAAGTAAGATCGTAAGTTACCGAAGATTCAATTAAGTTTTAATGAATTAACAAAAGTTAGTTGAAAAATTTTAGCAATCACTCTAGAAAGGCTATACTAATTGGAAAGGAATTTAGATGATATCAAAGCGAGCTGAATCATTTACATCTTTCATTGTCATGGATGTCATGGCGAAAGCTGAGGAGTTGGAGCGCAAAGGCGAACACGTTATCCATCTGGAAGTAGGCGAGCCTGATTTTCCCACACCGAAAGTTATTACGCAGGCGGCAATCAACGCTTTGTCCAATAACAAAACCCGCTATACCCACGCTTTGGGCTTGCTGGAATTGCGTCAGGCGATATGCGATTTCTATTTAAAAGAATACGGTGTTAATATTACGCCCGATCAGGTGCTGGTATCCACCGGCACTTCTCCCGCGCTGTTGTTCGCGATGCTGGCCATTTTAGATCATGGCGATGAAGTGATAATTTCCAATCCACGCTATCCCTGCTACCAGAATTTTATCCTCGCGGCCGGCGGCAAGATTAAGGAGGTTAAAACTTACCCGGAAGAGGGATTTCGGTATCGCCCAAAAGACATTAAAAAGAAACTCGCGCATCGGACCAAGGCAATTATGATCAACTCGCCTTCCAATCCCACCGGCATTGTTATGAGCAAAGACCAATTGCAGAGCATGGATCAGTTCGACAAACAGTATATTATCTCGGATGAGATTTATCACGGTCTGATCTATCAAGACCGCGCTCACTCTATTTTGGAATTCACGGACAAGGCTTTTGTCATCAATGGTTTCTCCAAATTGTACGCGATGACCGGCTGGCGTCTTGGTTATTGCATCTTTCCCATACAGTTTTCGAAAATCATGCAACGGATTCATCAGAATTTTATGATTTCCGCCAACGGCTTTATTCAATGGGCGGGCATTGCCGCCCTAACAAAAGCGCAAGATGACGTGGCGGAAATGGTAAAGATTTATGACGAAAGACGCCAATACATGCTGGCGCGATTAAAGGACATAGGTTTTGTCATCCATGTCGAGCCGACCGGCGCGTTTTATGTGTTTGCCGACGCGCGGCGCTTTTGTACTAATTCCTATAAAGAAGCTTTCCGAATTATTGAAGAGATAAAAGTAGGCGTCACACCCGGCATTGATTTCGGCAGCGCGGGCGAGGGATTTTTGCGTTTTTCTTATGCCAATTCTCTGGAAAACATTAAAGAAGGCTTAAACCGGCTGGAGAGTTATCTTGGCAAACATTCTTAGTTTATTGCGCGAATTGTTGGCTGTAGCGCTTTACTTTCGGGCTTTGCCGCTGATTTCCAGTATTCGTACACGAAGAACCAATGTCTTTTTTAGTATTTCTTCTTTGAAATCCCAAGCGCCGTTTCCGTACTGACGCATGATCCATTCCAGCGCTTCTTTTTTGGCTTCCAAATCATCTACTATCTCCGCTGTGCCTGATCCCATAACACTCTCGTATTTCGCTCCCCATTTGCAGGCTTGCTCCGCAGTGACAATATCATGGAGGATATCAAACTCGAAACCTACACGATTATTCCTTTTGATAATGTCAATTTTTCTTCCTTCAGGTGCGGTATGAAAGTAGAGAGAGCGGCCATCATAACCAAAGTTGAGAGGAATAATATAAGGCTGACCATCGACACACATGGCAAGATGGCAAACGCGGCAACGTCTAATTATGTCGTCAATTTCTTTCCTGTCTGTTATTTCTCTCTCGTTACGACGCATTCTTCATTTTCTCCAGCTAACGAAACCGGTTGCACGGAAATCATTTATTTCCAACGGCCTTAAAGAACGTATAACAGAATACTCCGTCCATCTCTGCGGTTCGATATAAGTCTCTAATCCCTTGTTCAAAAACCTGTTGCTCAATTATTCCCGCTTTGATTGCCGCTTCACGGACACCTTCTGTCATTGCCGTGAAAGTTTTTTTCGTGAAACCTTCGACCAGTTCAGGTTTGCTGGAATCAACGTAAACCATTCGAGGAGACACATGAACCGAGCTAAAGCCTGCCTGGCACAACAGCGGATACAGTTCCCTTCCTATCATGGCGTTGCCGCCGGCCCGCCGTTGCAGTTCAATCTGACACTGAATCGCTTTATGTGCCACTTCGCTGTCCGGATGAAAATAGACCGAACCATGATCTCCTTCAATGACCGTTATCGTGCCGCCTTCTCTCAAATAGTCTTTCAATGCATTCAGCGCCTCGACCGGCCGGGAGAGATGCTCCAGAACGAAACAAACAAAAATATGATCGAAAAATTCCGGCACAAAGGGCAAATTAAAAATATCCGCCTGTTCAAAGTAAACATTGGTCAAGCCCGCCGCCACCGCTTTTCTTCTGGCTTCAACAAGAGAGGTCTCGGATATATCAACAGAAGTAATCAAGGCATCCGGGCTGTTTTTCGCAAGCGTTACCGTTTGCGCGCCAACACCGCAACCGGCTTCCAAAACACGGCTTCCCGCCGGATACGAAGTGTCGGAGTGCAGTAACTCAATCAAAGTAGAGGCCTGATCCTGCAACCGTATATTTTCCCGATGATCGTAACCGTGAACGTATGTTTTCTTCATTCTTCCTGCTTTAGCTGCAAAATTTAATATATTATTTTCGTTCGATTGTAGTAAAAATGTAAGGCAACACGATTTATTAGTCAAGTTGATTATCGCGTAAAATCAAGTTCATTGCAGAGTGGAGTTCCCTCTGGTAGGAGCTGAAGGTTAAATATAATAAAGAGACCCGAGCTTCAGAAACAAAGTGTACTGAAGCTTGTAGGTCGAATTATCCCGATGAGCAGAGGAAAACGCGACCTCCCGCGGATTACGGCGCATTCTCACCTTCTGAAACAGGGAGAATCAAAGTCGCGGGATTGACAAACAGGATTATCAATTGTATTAACTGACACCGGAAGAAATCGCCATTGTGGAAAAATAATATGCCTGTTTATTTACAAATAATTCTACTGATTGCCACCTTTATTGCCTTTGTTTTTCTTATTATTTACATTGGTGGTTTGGCTGTACAGAAGACATGCTTAAAAATTATAGCCGAAATGGAAGAGGCCAAAGCCTTCAAAGAGGGCAAGGCGATCAAGTTTCAGGATGAACGGAAAAATTTCTTCCGCGTAGGCGTCAAAAACATTCGCCCCAAAGCGCTAAACCTATTGATTGCCGATGGTCTGGTAATCAAAACGAACAATGGGAAATATTATCTGGACAAAGAAAAACTCGCTCAGGCCAAAGCTCAGTTAGGTTCTAAAAATGTAAAATGAGCAATGCTAGGCGTCAGCTGTAGCAGCCGCGTTTTGTCTGCAACCGGTATAAACCATTATTATACATTCAATATTTGATTAAGGACGTTGCGAACACGACTTGTAAACTCATTTTCGCACACTACATCGTCAATAAATACCATATTAATAGTATGTTTTAAATCTCGTGTCTCTCTCTTGCCGTTTTTGGATGTGTAGTAATGCTTATTTAGCTGATCTTTTCTGAAGACTCCTTTACCAACCGGTTTCCAACTTGGTAATAACGCAGCTAAAGCTTGATGTCGACTACTTCTAAGGGAACCGATTAAGCAGAACGACGTAATTTCACCGACAGTCAATGCTTGCTCATCAGTAATTGGAGCATCATGCCATAACCACGATACACCTTCAAGGTTAGTCTTGCTGATGCCTTGAAATGCTAACAAATGAATATTTATGAATTTGTCTTTAATGATTTTACGCAGGTGTCTATGGTAGGGATAACCTCTAAGAGGACCATAATGCAATATCGAGCCTTTTTTGAAACCATGGGAATAAAAAAGGGATTGACTCTTCGTTATAAGAAGCAGAAGTTTTTCATTTTGTGAGAGAGCCTCAAACCTGCTACGGGCTTTAGATTGGGCTTGTTCATCTTTTGCCTTAAGAAGAATTGGTCGTAACACATGAAGCTAGCGGCTCCGCAAGCGTTTCTTTAGAGTTTCATTCGGTTCCGTCCACGGAATAATGTTCTTCATCTGCAGATCAAAGTGAACCTTGAGATTTCCTGCGGGATCGTCTGGGCGTGGGAGAAAGTGATCGCTTCGTGCTAAGCAGATGACTGGCTTGCCGGTTCCAAATGCGTAACCAGCTTCATAATAGACCGATGGACGAGCATGTGTTAAGTCGGCAATGCAAAGATGAGACTGGTCGATAAGTTGGAAAATCCTCTTGTCGATATCGTCGTTGTGTTCCACCCTATCGACCCTTAGTGGCCTGATTCTCAGCTCAGCAAGGACAGGACATATCGCCTTATCATAAACTGCATCTATATCATCATGATCGAATGCACTGGCGATAAAGCAATTCATCTTACTCCTATAGGACTAACAACGAACGTACTAGCTTAAATTTTTTCTGATGGTTTAAATGTGCAAATACCACAACATCTTTTTTCTTAAAAGAAAAATATTGAAAGATTAAAAAGCGATGTTTCGAGGCTGTTCAAAAATGCTCAGATGCAGGGCGCGCAAAAAGCGCATCGAGAGGCGTATAACCTAAAGGTCACACGTATTGACATACGTTGAGCGGTGCGGTTTGAAGCGCAACGCAGCAGATGAGTAGTTTTCAATAGCCTTTTAGTTCGTGTTTTTTCATCATGATTAATACGGCCGAAATAGCACCTTCGGTCATGCCGATAATGCGTTCCATCTGGCCAAGAGTTTGCGGTGCTACCTTGATAAGTTTCGCTTTTAATTCATTGGAGAGGCCGGGGACTGAGTTATAATCAAAATCCGACGGAATTTTCTTTTTTTCCTGATCTTTTAATTTTTTCACGGCATCAAATTGCCGCTTGATGTAGCCTTCATATTTAGTTTCAATTTCAATTTGTTGTTTGACGAAGAAATCGTTTTCGGGCTCCCAGCCTGGAAATCCGGCCAGCTTGTCATAGGATATTTCATATCTTTTGAGCAGACCGTAAAGCGTGGTGTGATTATTCAAAGGCGGCGATGGGATTTTTGCCAATGTTTCGTTTATTTCCGGCGTGGGATTGATCGACGCTGCTTTTAGCCGAGCAATGCCCTGCTCGATCTGAAGTATTTTATTCTGCAAAGATAAGATAATGCTCGCAATCAATTAATCCCAGCTCGCAACCCTTGCCCATCAAACGGATGACAGCATTGTCTTCCCGCAAAATCAGACGGTATTCTGCGCGCGAGGTAAACATTCGGTAAGGTTCATCTACGCCTCTAGTGACGAGGTCATCTATCATCACAGCCATGTAGGCCTCGGAGCGATCCAGAATAAAAGGTGGCGCGCCCTGTATGGCGCGTGCGGCATTGATTCCCGCCCAGAGACCCTGCGCAGCCGCTTCTTCATAGCCGGATGTTCCGTTTATCTGACCGGCTAGATACAGTCCGGCAACTAATTTTGTCTCCAGTGTTGGTTTGAGCTGTGTCGGCTGAACAAAATCATATTCAATGGCGTAAGCCGGGCGCATGATCTGTGCCTGTTCCAATCCTTTAACACTGCGCACAATCTTATACTGTAATTCCAGTGGCAGGCAGTTGCCCAAACCTTTGGCATAAACTTCCTGCGTGTCTAGTCCTTCATGTTCCAGCACAACCGGATGACTTTCGCGCTCGCCGAAGCGCATTACTTTATCTTCCAGCGAAGGACAGTAGCGGGCGCTCACTCCTTTAATAACGCCGGAATAAAGAGGCGAATGCTGAATATTTTCTCGAATCACACGATGTGTTTCGGCGGATGTGGCGCTGAAATAGGAAGGCAGACGCTCTGGCCGCAGAGCGCTCGTTGTAAAAGAAAAGGGCTGAGGATCGGGGTCGCTGTCCTGTCGCTCGAGTCGGGAAAAATCAATGGAGGAAGCACGCAGGCGGGGCGGGGTTCCCGTTTTCATTCTGCCAATATCGAAACCAAGCCCTTTGAGATTGTTGGCAAGTCCGATGGAAGCCAGTTCACCGGCGCGGCCCGAACGTGTTTGCGAAGCGCCGATATACACCAGACCATTCAAAAAAGTGCCTGTGGTAATGATAACTTTTTTCGTGCCGTAAAAATAACCACTTTGATCCAGTACTCCTTTTATCGTACCGTTTTCAATCACGAGGCTCTCGACCATGGCCTGCCGGATGTTGAGATTCTGCTGATTTTCAACCACTGCTTTCATCGTCAGGCGGTAGAGTTGTTTATCGCACTGCATCCGGGAAGAATGAACGGCAGGCCCTTTGGAAGCATTGAGCATGCGAAAATGCACGGCGGTTTTATCGGTAACTTTGCCCATCTCGCCGCCAAGAGCGTCAATTTCTTTTACCAATTGTCCTTTAGCCAGCCCGCCGATTGCGGGGTTGCAGGACATCAGCGCTATTGAATCCAAATTAATATTAAACAAAATTGTCCGGCAACCCATGCGCGCTGAAGCCAGGGCCGCTTCGCAGCCGGCATGCCCGCCGCCAATTACCAGGACATCGTAGTTATCAATCAACTTATCTGCTCCTAATCCGATTACTTGCGCTTGTTTTCAATCAATGTTAAACCTAGTGCCGGAAACTTGGACTGATGTTTTTTTACGGCATAGACTGTAAAAACACAACATAAAAAAGAGGCATTTTTGGAAAAACCGGATTTTTGGAAAAACAGTAAAAATTATTATGATCTGAAAAGCTACTGGCGAAACCTGTTCGGCTGTAATGTCCATAAACTGCAGATTGACGCCGGATTTACGTGTCCCAATCGCGATGGTCTTGTAGCAACGGGAGGCTGTATTTACTGCGACAGAAGAGGGTCAAAACTGCGCCAAAAGGGCAATTTGCCATTGGTTGCCGAGCAAATTGCTTCCGGAAAAAAGTATTATAAACCGCAGGCCTCAAAATTTATCGCTTATTTCCAAACATTTACCAATACTTACGCTTCGGTGGAAAAATTGCGGAAAATATTTGATGAAGCGCTGTCTCAGGAAGACGTAATCGGCCTTTCCATTGGCACAAGGCCGGATTGCCTGGGACCGGATGTTATCGAGTTACTAAGCGGATACGCGAAAAAATATCATATCTGGGTGGAGCTGGGCCTGCAATCTGTTCACGATAAGACTTTGCAGTTCATCAACCGGGGACATAATTTTCAGCAATTCCTGGATGCGGTTAATGCCCTTGCCGGAAGCGGCCTGAACATTTGTGTTCACATTATTATCGGTTTGCCGGGGGAGAGCGACGAAGATGTATTAACGACAGCCAGGACTCTTGCTGCCCTGCCTTTACAGGGTATCAAAATTCATTCTCTGCTCGCTCTGGAAGGAACCGCATTGGGAGAAATGTATAAAAAAGGAACCGTAAGTATGATGTCCAAAGAAAAATATGTTGCTTTAGTCGCCGATATTCTGGAGATATTGCCGACCGAAATGGTTATTCAGCGCCTGACTGCCGACGGTTACCGCAATATTTTTCTTGCGCCTGACTGGGCAATGAATAAATTAGATGTGTTGAACTCAATTAATAAAGAATTGAAGCGGCGTAACTCGTATCAGGGAAAACATTATATAAGGATAAAGAATTAGCTGTGAATTGAGCATAAAAATTGCTAAATGAATATTTATTAAAATTTTCGATAGATGAAAGAATAGATGATTGCAATTATTAACTATAATGCCGGAAATATCACGAGCGTGGCGCGGGCGCTGCAAAATATCGGGCAGGATTTTGTCATCACTGATGATATCAAAAAGCTCGATGCTGCCAGCCATGTGATCTTTCCCGGGCGTAGGAGCGGCGGGTGAGGCCATGGCTTATCTGCGTGAAAAGAAACTCGATACCTGGTTGAAAAACTGGATTATCAAACCGGCAAACCGCTTATGGGGATTTGTCTGGGCACGCAGATTATTCTGGATTATTCCGAAGAAAATGACACTAACTGCATCGGCCTTGTCGCTGGTTCAACAAAACGCTTTCCTGACAAATTAACTTCTGACGGTCAGGCATTAAAAATTCCGCATATGGGCTGGAACAACGTTACTTTTAGCCGCAGCCATCCGGTGTTTCAGGATATTTCGCCGGATGCCGAATTTTATTTTGTGCACTCCTATTATCCGGCACCGTCTGATGAGAGAGTGGCTTTAGGCATAACCGATTATGGCATGACATTTTGCTCGGTCCTGGCTGTGAAAAATCTTGTAGCCATGCAGTTTCACCCGGAAAAAAGCGGTCGTCCGGGCTTACAGATATTGAGGAATTTCTGCGCGTGGAGGGGCAATGCTTAGCAAAAGAATAATTCCCTGCCTGGATGTGCGCGACGGCAAACTCACTAAAGGAATTAAATTCAAAGGCAATGTGGATATCGGCGATCCGGTGGAAGCAGCGCGGGAATATTACGAACAGGGCGCGGACGAAATTGTTTTTTACGATATTACGGCGTCATCCGACAAACGCGACATTATGATTGATGTGGTGCAGCGCGTGGCGGAGACTATTTTTATTCCCGTTTTCCGTGGGCGGCGGTATCCGCAATCTGGAAGACATGCGCAAAGTTATTCTGGCCGGAGCGGAAAAAGTCAGCGTTAATTCCGCTGCCGTTAATGAGCCTGAAATAATAGCACAGGGTGCCAAGGCGTTTGGCAGTCAGTGCATTGTGCTGGGCATGGATGTAAAAAAAGTGGATGTATCCGGCAAAATTCCTTCGGGCTATGAAATAGTAATTCACGGCGGGAGAAAATTTACCGGTATTGACGCCCTTTGGTGGGCAAAAGAAGCGGAAAAGCTCGGCGCCGGTGAAATTTGTCTGAATTCTATTGATGCCGACGGCACGCAGACAGGATATGAATTGACTTTAACGACGCTGATTTCCGAAAATGTGCATATTCCGGTTATCGCTTCCGGAGGCGCCGGAAAACCCCAACATCTGACGGAAATATTGACCAAAGGCAAAGCTGACGCGGCATTGATCGCTTCTATGGTGCATTACCGCACCTATACTATTGCCGAAATAAAGCAATATCTGTATGAGCAAAGGATTAAAACTCGAATGCTTTGGTAGTTTGATCATTTTTTTCACTAGGCAACATACTCTTGTGAAGTACTATAATAAAGAAATTAAGTTAGGAGGCGAATTAAAGTGGATGCAAAAAGATATGAATTAAATGTCCAACTGGCGCAAATGTTAAAAGGCGGCGTCATTATGGATGTAACAAATGTTGAGCAGGCAAAAATTGCGGAAGAAGCCGGAGCCGTAGCTGTTATGGCTCTGGAACGCGTACCTGCCGATATCCGCAAAGATGGCGGCGTGGCCAGAATGTCCGACCCTTCGATGATTGCCGCAATTAAAAAATCCGTAACAATTCCGGTTATGGCCAAAGCGCGTATCGGTCATTTTGTGGAAGCGCAAATTCTGGAAGCATTGCGCATTGATTATATAGATGAAAGCGAAGTTTTGACCCCGGCTGATGAAGAATGCCATATTGATAAGACAAAATTCTCGATTCCTTTTGTCTGCGGCGCGCGTAATTTAGGCGAAGCACTGCGCCGTATTGCCGAAGGCGCGGCAATGATCCGTACAAAAGGGGAAGCGGGAACGGGAAACGTTGTGGAGGCTGTCCGTCATATGAGAACCATGAACCGCGAGATTCGTCAGTTGGCTCAGATGCCGGTGGAAGAAGTCACCGGATTTGCCAAAACAAACGGCATTCCCTACGAACTGGCCCTAAAAGTCAAAGAGCTAGGACGCCTGCCGGTGGTTAATTTTGCGGCTGGCGGCATTGCCACTCCTGCGGATGCCGCTTTAATGATGCAGTTGGGCTGCGATGGCGTTTTTGTTGGTTCCGGTATTTTCAAAGCAACCGATCCGGCCCCGCGGGCACGAGCTATCGTCAAGGCAACAGCTTATTTCAATGATCCGCAAAAGGTATTGGAAGCGTCGATGGGTCTTGGAGAGGCAATGCCCGGCTTAGAAATATCACAAATTCCGCCCGAACAAATTTTAGCCGGACGAGGCTGGTAAGTTTTTTATGACTCTGCATTTAGTAAGCAACAAACCTTCTGTAATCGGTGTTCTGGATTTACAAGGCGGAGTGCATGAGCATCTGGATCATCTGGAACGTCTGGGAATTTCTTCCCGAAGAGTAAAGCAGGCCTCTGATTTTGCCGATCTGGCCGGTTTAATAATCCCCGGCGGTGAAAGTTCCTGTATTTCCAGACTGCTTAATATTTTTGAAATAAAAGATGTATTGCTTCAGGCTCATCGCGAGGGTATGAAAATTTGGGGTACTTGCGCGGGAGCAATTTTATTAGCCCGGAAAGTGGTTGGTGAAATGTCTTGCCTTGACTTGATCGATATAAAAATCGAACGCAACGGCTTTGGTAGTCAACTCGATAGTTTCGTCAGTGAGGAGCCGATTCCTGCTGTTTCTGCCGAACCAATACCCTTGACTTTTATCCGCGCGCCCAAAATTATCTCTGTAGGTAAAGAAATTAATGTCCTTTTAAAAATTGACAATTACATAGCGGCAGCGGAAAACGAAAATGTTTTGGTGACGGTATTTCATCCGGAATTAACCGGATGCCTTGCCATGCATCGGTATTTCGCCATCAAATGCGGGTTGAAACTTGCGGTTAATGATCATGGTTATATTGATCCTCTTTGGAAAAGTTCGAGTTGGACAAGACAAGCCGGCATTGATTAAATGGATTTAATCAAACATATTGAAGAAAATTTTTTTGCTGTCTGCCGCTACTGGGGAGGCCTAAATTCTTCGTTGATTCAGACCGGATCAATCGGGGCAATGAACACGGGCGCAGCTATTGCCGATATCAACTGGGTATGGAATGAAAAACCTTTAACCAATGATGACGCCAAGTCCATCGCTGACATAAAAGAAATTTACAAAAAATTAAATCTGCATTTCTGGTGGTGGATATATCCCGGAGGACAATCGCCGAAAACAAGTAGCTTGTTACAAAATGCGGGATTGCGTTTGATTGAAAAAGTTCCTTGTATGGCCGCTGATTTGAATGATTCGGCATCAGAGGGGCCAAGCCCTAACAATGTAACAATCTCTCTCGTTAAAGACAAAAACGATTTACTTATCTGGGAAGATATCTCTTTCCATGGCTTTGAAATGCCCCGGCGTGCCAGAGAGCAGTATGGCGCTTTTGTTTCTTCGTTTGATCTTGCTGCGCAATCTCCGCAAAAGCTTTTTCTCGCCTATTTCGATGGGAAACCTGTCTCCACCTCGCTACTTTTCACGCATAAAAATTCAGCGGGAATCTACTATGTATCTACTCTCCCCGCCTTCAGAAATAAAGGATCCGGCCTGAAAATCACGCAGGCCGCAATGCAAGCCGCGAAAGAATCCGGTTTTAAAAATGTAATTTTGCAGGCAACACCATTGGGTGCTAAGGTTTACATACGGGCGGGTTTCAAAGAATATTGCCGTGCGGAAATTTATAAACTATCAACTTCGTAATACTAACAAATGACCTCCAAGACTTCAAACTGCTAAAATTCAATAATATTTCATTGACAAAAACTAGGCAGCCGTTATATTAAATACACTTATTAAGTAAATTAATTTTAGACAACGTGGCAAAATGGCCATGATTTTTTATCAATGTGGCGGAGGATAATATGGAAAGTAAAAATCGTAAGACATTTTTTATGTTCTTAATGGCGTTTTTGGTTGCTTTTTTTATTGTTTCTTTTGTAGAAGTTCTGCGATCTTCTTTTTTCCCTTCAGGAGCGCCGGAAATTCAAACGGCATCAGCAGTTTCTTCCTCAGAAACAAATACACCTGCTTCTTTTTCCGATCTGGCCGAACGTGTTAAACCTGCAGTCGTAAACATCAGCACAACAAAAACATTTAAAGGACGAAACGGTTTGGGTACGCCCTTTGGCCGGTCGCCTTTTAACGGACATTTCGGTGATGATTTCTTTGAACGCTTTTTTGGCGATATCCCTCAACGTGAATTTAAGCAACGAAGTCTTGGTTCCGGTTTTATTATCAGCAACGACGGATACATATTCACGAATAATCACGTTGTAGAACAGACAGATAAAATTTTGGTAAAAGTCTCCGATGGCAAGGAATATGAAGCGAAAATTATTGGCACCGACGCTAAAACCGATATTGCCTTAATCAAAATCAAGCCTGATAATAGCTTGCCGTTTGTGGAGATTGGCGATTCCGATGCCGTAAGAGTAGGTGAGTGGGTCATTGCGATTGGTAATCCGTTTGGCTTGGAGCAAACCGTTACCGCTGGCATCGTCAGCGCCAAGGGACGTGTCATTGGAGCAGGCGCTTACGATAATTTTATTCAGACCGATGCATCCATTAATCCGGGCAATAGTGGCGGACCATTATTTAACATGGCCGGAAAAGTTATCGGCATCAATACAGCAATTGTTGCCCAAGGGCAGGGCATAGGTTTCGCCATACCTATGAACATGGCGAAAAGCATTTTGGCAGACCTGAAAACCAAAGGCAAAGTAACTCGAGGATGGTTAGGTATTTCCGTACAGGACATTTCGGAAGATATAGCGAAAAATCTTAATCACAAAAATAAGAACGGCGCTTTAGTATCCGACGTTTTTAAAGACGATCCGGCAGACAAAGCGGGATTTAAAGTAGGCGATATAATTGTAGAAATTGACGGGAAGTCTATTAAAGACACTCATGAATTACTTCTGACGATTGCCTCATTACATGTTGGCGAAAAGGTATTAATTAAAGGATTGCGCGACGGCAAAGAAATATCGTTCCAGGTTATTGTGGCTGAGCGTAAAGATAAACCTGAAATAGCGTTAACAAAAAAATCAAAGGGATATTTTGGCATTGCTGCTCAGGAAATAACTAAAGAAATCGCCCAACAGTTGGGAATTTCCCGCGATACCGGCGTAATAGTCACTGACGTGGAAGAGGGCAGTCCTGCTGATGATGTCGGCATTCAACCGCAGGATATAATCGTTCAAGTAAATAAAGCAAAAGTTTCCTCCCTGAAACAATATACCACTGAAATGAATAAAGCCTCCGAAAAGAAAAGCGTGATACTTTTAGTTAAACGCGGCAAATCCAATTTCTTTGTCGGATTGCACATAGAATAGAAAGATTAATTTTTCTGAAGTACCAAAAAGGCAGGCGATAATAGCCTGCCTTTTTTATTTTCTTGCCATTTTTATGCCCGTCATTAGAGAACGTCGAAAACATTTTTTTCCGGATACTTGAATTTTATTGAAACAATGTTTCATTTTTGTCTTGACATTTAAAACAATGTTTCATATTTTACTTGTAAGCAAAAGTACTCTCGCCTTCGGCTATGATATTTACATACTTTTATAAAGGAGCGACAGTAAATGGAGATTATCAACTATTCGGAAGAGCACAAAATATTCAGAGATTCGTTAAGGAAGTTTCTTGACAAGGAAGTCGTACCTCACATTGAGGAGTGGGAGGAGGCGGGCATTGTTCCCAGGAGCGTCTGGAAAAAGATGGGCGAGCAGGGTTTCCTCTGCACGAGTGTGCCAGAAGAGTACAGTGGACTGGCAGCGGATTTCCTCTATTCCGTCATCATCACCGAAGAGACGACGAAAAGTGGTTTCTCAGGTCTGACGGCGTCCCTACACAGCGATATTGTTGTCCCCTATATCACCTCCTTCGCTTCCGAGGAACAGAAACATAAATATCTTCCCGGTTGCATCTCCGGCGACATCATCACCGCAGTGGCCATGACGGAACCCAACGCGGGGAGCGACTTGGCCGCCATGAAGACCACAGCTACAGAAGACGGAGATCATATCGTCTTAAACGGCCAGAAGACCTTCATCAGCAACGGCATCAATTGCGACCTCATCATTGTGGCCGCCAGAGACCCATCGATTAACGATCCCCATTCCGCCGTAGATCTTTTCCTCGTCGATGCCACCACTCCCGGTTTCGAGAAAGGCAAGCAGATCAAAAAGATCGGCTGGCACAGCCAGGACACGGCGGAAATGTACTTTACCGACTGCCGGATTCCCAAGGAAAATAGGATGGGAGAGAAGGGAACGGGATTCTTGAAGCTCATGCAGAAACTTCAGCAGGAAAGACTCGTTTGCGCTATCGGCGCCGTGGCGTCGGCAGAGATGATGGTGGCAATGACGATCCAGTATTGCAAAGAGAGAACAGCCTTCGGTAAACCTCTTTCCAAATTCCAGCACACCCAGTTCGAGCTCGTCGAAATGTCAACCGAGGTAAAGTTGGGACGGACCTTCTGGACAAGCTCATTATGGACCATATCGAGGGTAAAAACGTGGTTGTGGAAGTCTCCATGGCCAAGTTTTGGACGACCGACATGGCCTTCAAAGTCGCCGATCGTTGCCTCCAGCTCTATGGCGGCTATGGGTATTGCGACGAATATCCCATTTCTCGCTACTGGCGAGACATCCGGGTCACTAGGATCTTCGCCGGAACTAACGAGATCATGAAGATGATCGCCGCCCGCTTCATGGGTCTCTAAAGGAGACTGTCGATGCCCGGACCCCTGAACGATTTAAAGATACTGGATTTTACGACACTCCTGCCCGGACCTTACGCGACGATGATGCTGGCCCATATGGGCGCCGAGGTGCTTCGTGTACTCTCCGGCTCCCGCCCAGATTTGGCTGCCTTCATGCCGCCCTTCCTTCCCGGTAACGATTTATCATGCAACATTGCCTATCTGGGAAGGG
>CAVQCU010000013.1:0-67839 GCA_963710995.1 uncultured delta proteobacterium | reverse complement strand
CCTGAGTGTTGTCCTTTTTGCTCGGCAAGATGTTTCTTGAAGGCAACAGCCTGCTCGAAGTGAAAAGCCTTAAAATTGCGATAGCCGGTGTAATCCTCAAAACGACTTAGGGCTTTAGCGGCTGCATCAACCGTCGGTTCGCCACGACGTTTGGCTTCCTTGAGAAAAGTGAAATATTTACGCTTGATCCGTTCATTTTCCGGATTGTACTTTTGCATGGTCTGATGTCTCCTCCATTAAGTCACTGTTTACGGAGGGTTTAGCCCTCTCTCCTAGTTGTCGAGGTGCTTCCGAAAAACTGATGTCCACTTTGCCAAGAAACTCATCGATTTTTGCCATGCTGACGCGCCGGTTCATTATGGTATTGCAGTCGGGACAAATGGCAACGAGATTGCCGAACTTTTCTGTGACCGGGGTATAATCCGCCATGTTTCCCGCCGGTAATCTTGGAGCGCGGCAACGCATACAATAGAGTTCCCCCGGTTTGCAGGGCCGCTTGTTTTTTAGGCGGCGGGCCTGAAGAAATTCCTTTAGAACAGGGCCAAGAACCAGTACGGGGCGTTTGTCGTTTATGGTCTCAAGTCCTTCCTTGATCCAGTGACGCACGGTATTTTTGTGGATGCCAAACAGCTCGGCTATTCCTTCCACCGTATAGTTGCGATGAATTTTCACTCGGCGGTAATTGGAGCGACGTTTTTTCATAGTTTAACCTGACAAAGTATCGCAGACATTTTTCTCATGGGAAAACCGGAGAAACCAATTTCAACATTCTTCCCTGAAAATCTGCGGCTATCTTCAATCGCCCTTATCTCGCTTCTTTACGGGCTGCTTCCAGCTCTGTTACCAGGATGCGGATTTCATCATCTGTGTTCCCGGCAATACGTGCCGCGTTGATTGCCTCTACTTCATCAGACGGCCACCCGACCGCCCGGGCGCCGAGGGACACCGGCTTTGTCCACAACCCTTGAAAAATTCGCAAATAAATAGTGGAACGGGAAAGTCCGGATTCGGATTTGACGATGGGGAGCCTTAGAATTGTATGCTTCATCTTTAAACCTCCATGATGGTTTTTGGAAATCTTGAGACGAAGTGTCGCTGGGCGATTTGGGCGATACAATAGCAGTACAAAGCCAAGCTTTTAATATATATCCATAATAAAATCATCTAATTAGATAATTAAAAGGTTTCTGTGCTAAAAGTGGTGTAATTGATGTTTAATAAGAAATGAATAAGGAAAACGACAGTTTGCAGATAAGAGAAGTTGGGCGAAAAAATTCCGCCCAACTTTTTTAAAGATTCATCCAGTTCATGCGTAATTTTATCTTAAAATAGATAGCCCATTATGACTTTTTTACCTGCAAGAGGGTGCTAAAAGGCGATATTAAACCTATTCAATAAAAAAAGATTAAAATTGATTTATTCAAAACCAAGTATATAATGCAGTTGTCTTTTTACAAAATCTAACAATTTAATACGATCAGAATTTTAAAAAAGATTGTGTATTGCACTTTAGCTTAGAATTTTGAAAAATCACTTTATGAAAGACAGCCACTTCAGACAATAGGATTTCTTAGACGCTGGATTCGTAATCAACATAATAGAACCTTCAGTAGTTGGTAATGCCGCGAAAACTATATACCGTCATCTTGTCGGGCCGTTACCTTCGGAAACACAAAGGTACCGTGCGCTGGCGACGCCCGCATGGTCGCTGCCATCTGACTGGCGTTGGAGGAGAAATGAGCGAAGAAAATGATAACAGTTTTTGGGCAAAGACCACAAAAGAAGGTTACCCCGGTCTTTCAGTTTACGATCACATGGTAAATGTTGGATGTGTTGCAGGTATTATTGCAGAGTTCTTTCCTAAAATCCTTAAACAGTTCAATTTGCGATCATCCGAGGTAGGAGCGCTTGCTGCACTTCACGACATTGGAAAAATATCACCTGGTTTTCAGCGCAAGTGTGAAAAATGGCTTGAAGAGAACGATCTGATAAAAATTGACCGTAATTTCTGTTGGGATACAGCAATGGAATCTAATCATGGCAAGGTTTCCCATGCGGCCATTCAAACATTTCTTGTTGAAAACAGTATCGACCGGAAGTCGGCAAAATATCTTTCAACTGTATTAGGTGCACATCATGGTCGCCTAACACCCCCTAATGATCGTGGATACCGTCCTGATAAAGCAATATCTGAAATGAATACTCACATTGCTTGGGATAGTGCGCGAAAAGAAAATGCTGAAAGAATATGGCGCGACTTTGCGGTTCGCAGAACGTCTTTTGATTTCAATGACCAGTCACCGGCGCTCTGGTGGCTAGCTGGGTTAACCTCCCTTGCCGACTGGATTGGTTCCGATGAACGATTCTTTTCTCCAAACCGAAAGACGAGTACCGTGGACGTCCCTTTCCAAGCACGAAACGCTCTTGAAAGCTATTGATTTTCGACAAGCCGAATTTGTCCATAATCTTTCGTTTAATGATTTATTTCATGATGTAGATAATCCCGATATAAAGTGGGTGCCCAATGAAATGCAGGTTAAAGACACGATCACTTGTGAATGGTCCGGGTGTTTATGTTATTGAAGCGCCAATGGGTATGGGTAAGACCGAGGCGGCCCTATGGGCAGCTTATACAGTTACTTGTTTCCGAAAAAGCAAATGGTATATATTTTGCTCTGCCCACACAAGCAACCAGCAACCGAATGTACTTACGTATGAATGACTTCGTTCAGCGCATAACGGCCTCCTCTAGTATAAGCCGCCTGATTCATGGAAACTCCTGGCTTGTGGATCGAAGGGATGCAATTCGCCCTGTTGCTACAAACATAGGGCCTGCCAGTGATGATGCACGAACCGGACGGGATTGGTTTGCCTCGGCAAAGCGGTCTTTGCTTGCCCCTTTCGGTGTTGGCACAATTGACCAAGCATTGCTTGGAGTCGTAGCGGCAAAACACTTCTTTGTTCGCCATTTTGCCCTTGCTGGGAAGGTGGTGATTCTTGATGAAGTGCATTCATATGATCTGTATACGGGCACACTTATCGATAAACTGATCATTACACTCGAAGAACTTGGCTGTACGGTGATTGTCCTGTCAGCCACACTCACGGGTATGCGGCGCAGAAAAATAGTTTCACACCCAGAAGAGGTGGAAACTGATGTTAAAATTCCATATCCTCTTATCATAGGAAGAAAGGAAAAAGTGCCCTTAAAACCGCTAGCGGCAGCACAGCCAGAGTCGCGTGCCGTCAAAGTGGATTTTATTTCTAACGAGAATGCTGCAGAAAAGGCTTTTAGTCTTGCACGTAATGGCGGTGTTGTACTCTGGATTTGTAATACCGTTGATGCGGCGCAGAAGCAATACCAGCAGTTCATGGAACCAAGTCAAAATGATTTTCTCGTCGGGCTTCTCCATTCGAGATTTCCCTTCTGGCGGCGTGAAGAGTTAGAGAACGTGTGGATGGAACGACTCGGCAAAAATGGAAAAACACGATGCGGTTCTATTCTTGTTTCTACTCAGGTTGTAGAGCAGAGCGTTGACCTTGATGCAGATTTTTTAATCACTGAATTAGCCCCAACCGATATGCTACTCCAACGTCTTGGACGGCTCTGGCGACATAAGCGGCAACACCGACCGGTTGATAAGGCGCAGTTCTGTATTATCGAAGAGAGGAAATCTATTGAAGAGTTTCGGAACATGGAACAGAAAGCAATCCTGAAGGCGCTGGGAAGTAAGGCCAAAGTGTACGCGCCTTATATCCTTCTCCGTTCTCTTGAAGTATGGAAGGCAATCCAACCAAAGGTTTTAATACCACTTCAGATAAGGCAGTTGATTGAAACAACCTATGCGGATCGGGAAAATGAACCCGATTCGTGGCAAGCTCTCTTTAATGAATGGTTCGGAACAGATTCGGCAAAAAAAATGACGGCCTCTCGAAACTGCAACCTCTGGCAGGTGGCGCTTGAAGATACCGAAGGCGTTCAGACCCGTGTTAACGAGATGCAGACGATTGCACTTGTTCTCTGTAGAATCGATCACAGGTCAAGAAGCTGTTTTTATAGATCAGTCAATAGGGATACTGGGCAACGATCTTTACCGACTTGCTACCGCCCAGGCTATTCACAAGAATCTGGTGAAAGTCCCTAAATACTGTTTTAACCGCATTACGCCGTGCCAACTTTTACCGACTATCTTCATGGCGAACAGAGTATTGGATTCGTTGTGGAGAATGGAAAGGTCGAAGTAAATGGTTTGAAAAAAGGAATCCAGCTTTCCTATTCTGACGAAATGGGACTTGTCATTGAAAAATCATCTTGAAGGGGGAAATTATGAATGTTGCTTTTGACCCGTGGATACCCGTTATAACCACTGAGGGCGAACGAAAACTAGTAAGCCTATGTGCTGTATTTATCGAAGGGGAGAAGTACGCCGATCTGGCAGTGCGCCCACATGAGCGTGTTGCCCTGATGCGTCTATTCATCTGCGTTTCTCATGCTGCGTTTAAGGGCCCAAGGGATTATGATGACTGGTGCGCTGTTCCAAAACATTTGCCAGAAGCAGCACAGAAGTATCTGGCGACGTGGAAAGACTCATTCGAGTTGTTCCATGAGACACAGCCTTGGTTGCAAGTGACCGCTCTTGCAAAAAATGCTAAAGGAAAAATATCACTGGATGACATTAATGATTGGACCCCTGTATCGAAATTAGTTTCGCGTATGCAACTGGAAATGCCTCAACACTTTTTGATCATCCCAGGTATGAGTGATGATAGGTCTATTGATATTTCTGAGACCTTGCTTTCTATGCTGACATTTCAATGTTTTTCACCAGCCGGGCTTATTTCACAGGTGTATTGGTGTGGTAAGCAGACTGGTAAATCATCAAAAGATGGCCCTTGTGTTTCGGCGAATATGATTCATGCCTTCCTGCGTGATGATAATCTTCTGGGCACAATCCACCTTAATCTGCCTAGCTACGCGGATATTCGGTTTTATTATGGAGACCGGGACATTGGGGACGCCAGCTATGGGAGAAACCGCCAACATCACTCACGGATTCTGTCAACATTGAAAACGCAACAAAAACGTATATGGGCCGCCTTGTACCAATGACACGCTTTATACGCATCCATCCGCTTGGTGAACGAATGTTGTTGGGGGATGGTTTGGTATATCCATCATTTAGTGACGGATATTCTCCAGAACCAACTGCGACTGTTGTGATTAGGAAGAAGAAGGAAAAAGAAGAACGTGCCCTACTTTCATTCCGGCCAGCGAAGGCGCTCTGGCGCGAACTTGCGGCAGTCATTACTAAACGTAAGTCTGAAGAACTGGGTGGCCCCTTATCACTGCGTGCTATTCAAGATGGCGATGACTGTGATTTAATAGTTGCAGCATTGGCGCGCGATAACAAGGCAACTATTGTTGATACAATTGAATCCGTGTTCCATATTCCATCGCAACTTCATCGCACCCGATGGGCTGAAGCCTATGAAACTGAGGTAAAAAAAGCCGATGCTCTGGCTAGCCGCCTAGGTTGGGCTGTCGAAACTTACAGGGGGGAGGTTGATCATGGCTGGGAGGGAAAGCTCAAAGCCGCCGGACCAGCCAAGGGAGAACTCAAGGCAAAGCTACATGCTCTTGCCACAAACCACTATTGGACTAATGTCGAAAAGAACCTTCCACTGCTCATGGACGCACATTGTGGCCATTGGCAGCGATGCTGTAGTTCCCACGCGTGAGGCATGGCGTAAAATGCTATTTAAGGCAGCCATTGAAGCGTACCGTATCGCTTGTGGTCAGGAAACGCCGAGAGAAATTCGCGCATTTGCCAAAGGGTGGCAGAAGTTTTTAAAAACGAAGGAAGAACCTGAACTAAAAATACATGAAATCAAGGAGGTGGATATATGAGCTGGCTTCTCGAACGACTGCGCAAGTATAAAGATGACCGGGGTATGATGGCCAATCTTCGGTGCATACTTGTGGACAACAAAAAGCATCGTGCCTGGCCTGTATTGAATCGTTTGGGGGTGGCTATTGACAACGATGTTTCGGCGTATGTTGCCGGTCTTTTTGCCACACATCCCGAAGAAATGGCATCCGGAAATTTTGGTGCAACCTGCAAGGCCATCGAGGTGCGACGCGGTGACAAGCGAAGCGATGATAACAAGTTGACACCGACAGAACGGCGATTCCAACATTTGCTCACTGCCGAAAAAGGTGATGAATTACAAGGCCGTGTCCTACGCATTGTACTAATGGCGAAATCACAGGGTGTGCCGGTCAATTACGAAAAACTCGAAACAGACCTGAACTTCTGGAGTGATCGCACCAAAAACGAGTGGGCAATCGCTTTCTGGGCACAGGGACATGGTGTCTTCTAAGGAGGTTGATATATGAGTTGGCTTGCCCGTTTGGATGTTGATGCGGAAATCGCTCGTGCTGAAGACATTTCTGATAATTATGTCTGGCACAAAAGACTTTGGCAGTGCTACCCGAATGCACCGGAAGTTAAACGCGATTTTTTGACTCGGATTGATCAGTTGGAAGGGGTGTTCAGGCTCTGGGTATTGGCCAAAAGAAAACCTGTAAGACCTGGATGGTGCCCACCTGACGGTTTTGTCCTCAAGGAGATTGCTACTTCATTTCTCACGCACCGTTATTATGCTTTTGATCTGCGGGTGAACCCTGTGAAAACTATAGTGCAGCGAGGCCCAAGTGGAGAGACATTGCTGCAACCAAATGGGAAACGAAAGAATGGAAAAAGGGTGCCTCTTGTAAAAACAGAAGAACTTCATTCATGGATTGTTCGCAAGTCAATAGCAGGAGGATTCCGCGTTGTTAAAGACAAACCCCTTGAAATTAGCCCCATGATGGTGAGTCATTTTCGTAAAAAAGATAGGAAGACTGGCAAAGAACATTCTGCCTATCACGGTGGCGTTCAGTTTCGCGGGATTCTGGAAGTGACCGATCAAGAGAAGTTTGTCGAAACGTATCAGTCTGGCATTGGCAGTGCCAAGGGCTTTGGTTTCGGTCTGCTGCTGCTTTCACCAGTCAACATATAAAAACAAGCAAACCATATAAGGAGCATAATTATGAAACATTTGGAGTTACACATTATTCAATCTGTCCCAGTTGCCTGCCTTAATCGTGACGACCTCAATTCACCCAAAACCGCCGTTTTTGGCGGTGTCCAACGGGCGCGTGTATCGAGTCAGTCGTGGAAACGCTCGATCCGTGAGATGGCAAAAGAACTTTCACCCACGCAATTTAAGGGAGAGCGGACGCGTTTGATGTATGACCCTCTTATAAAAGCGATGAAAGCGGCTGGTCTTTCCGGCACTGATGCCGATGATGGCGCGAAAAAGATAATTGATGCATTGGTGAAGCTCGATGCCAAATCGACCGATAAAGTGAGGTCTACAACACTTTATTTCATGTCGCCTCTTGAGCTTGAAACTCTTGCCAAAGTCTTTGCCGAAACCAAGGATGTAAAAAAAGCTCTAAAGTCAGTTGATGCTAAGTGCTTGAAGGATGCTGCTGATATTTCCCTATTTGGTCGCATGGTTGCCAATGATCACTCGTTGACTGTTGAGGCTGCTTCAATGTTTTCTCATGCACTCTCTACACACAAGGTAGATAATGAAATTGACTTCTTTGCTGCTGTAGATGATTTGCAACCCAAAGAAGAATCCGGAGCAGGAATGACTAGCACGCTGGAATTCAATTCCGCAACATACTATCGTTTCGCCGCCCTCAACTTCGATATGCTAGCAGATACTGAACACCTTGGAAGTTTGAATAAAAAAGAACGCCAGAATGTGGTGCGCACTTTTTTGAAAGCAACGATCATGGCTATTCCTGGTGCACGTAAGAACACTATGAATGGTAATACACTACCTGGTTATGTTCTTGGTGTTGTCAGAGAAAAGGGGCATCCGGTTCAATTGGTCAATGCCTTTGAAACACCGGTACGTTCTTCTCAAGGCTATGCCGACAAATCCGTTGAACTTCTCAGGGCAGAGTATACAAAACTTGATAATATATGGGGCATAAAGGCTGTTTTCGATAAGGCTATTCCCGATGTCAGTTTAGAAACTTTTCTGAATGAGGTGGTGGACTATGTCATCTGATAAAGGTTATCTGGTGTTACAGTTGGAAGGGCCTCTTCAATCCTGGGGATTCGACAGCCAGTTCAATCGAAGAAACACTGGCCTTATGCCAACCAAGAGCGCGATTGCAGGGATGTGCTGTGCCGCTTTCGGGTTCCCTCGTGGTAATGAAAAAGAGCAGGCTTTTCTTGCATCATTCGGAAAGGTTCATATGCAAGCTATTGCCATGCCACGCAAGGGCATTAAAAAGGACCTTCTGGTTCGACGTCTGCAGGACTATCATACAGTTCAGAATACCAAGACCGCAGAAGGTAAAAAAAAGGATTGCCACATTACCTACAAGCAATATCTCACAGATGCCTCATTTGGTGTAGTTCTTACGGGAGAATCATCATTGCTTAAAGAGATTGCCAATGCCTTGTACAATCCTGTCTGGGGTATTTATCTGGGACGTAAAACCTGCATACCGTCCACGCCGGTTTTTGTCGGTCTAAAAGATAATCGAGATGCTGCGCTGCGACTTCTCATCGGAGATAAACCACTCGAGTCGTTCACTCGTCAGGAGGAGGCCGAAACCTTTAGCGAAGGCGGTGACACTCTTCCCGATGAGCCAGTATCATTTGCCACAGAGCAGCGTTTATTTGTACCAAGAAGGGTGAAAACAATACAAGGCTCAAAGATTCTTTGATGCTTCAAGCGAAAGACATCGGCCCTGCCAATGGTTTTGGTTGTGCTCTGATGCTTGTGCGTCGGGTGTAAATCAGATGAAAATCATAGCTAAGTGTAATGATGTATTTAAACTGCCTGCTCCAGAGAAAAGAAAACGCTTGGAGAAAAAATGACAGAGTTGGTACTACCGCCGCTTAAACCTATACCGATGAAAGATCGCATCTCAGTAATCTTTGTGGAAAAGGGCAATCTGGATGTCCTTGATGGCGCTTTTGTTGTTGTCGATAAAAACGGTGTCCGTACACATATACCCGTGGGCGGCGTTGCCTGTCTTATGTTGGAGCCGGGAACAAGAGTATCCCATGCTGCCGTGGTGCTGGCGTCCAGAGTTGGATGCCTGCTGGTTTGGATTGGCGATGGTGGTGTCCGGCTTTACGCATCCGGTCAGCCAGGTGGCGCAAGAGCGGATAGGCTTTTGTATCAGGCAAAACTGGCTTTAGACGACGCAGCTCGTTTGAAAGTTGTCCGAAAAATGTATGCAATGAGATTTAAGGAAGAACCGCCGGAAAGACGCAGTGTCGAACAGTTGCGCGGCATTGAGGGTGTGCGGGTCAGAAAGATGTATGAACTGCTGGCACGGCAATATGGCGTAACATGGAAAAGCCGCAATTATGACTATACAGAATGGGAAAGCGGCGATCTTCCGAACCGCTGTCTGAGTTCGGCTACAGCCTGTCTTTATGGCATCTGTGAAGCTGCCATTTTAGCCGCAGGATATGCTCCTGCCGTGGGTTTCATTCATACAGGCAAGCCCCAATCGTTTGTTTATGATATAGCGGACGTGTTCAAATTTGAAACGGTTGTTCCTATGGCCTTTAGAATTGCTGCAAAAAAACCCCAACAACCGGAAAAAGAAGTTAGAATAGCCTGTCGCGATGCTTTCCGGCAATCGAAAATTTTGAGCCGAATCATTCCGACGATTGAAGAAATTCTTCATGCGGGTGGACTGGAAAAACCAAAACTCCATGAAGAAGCGGTAGAAATTGCAATACCGAATAAGGAGGGTATTGGCGATGCTGGTCACCGTGGTTGAAAACGCACCTCCTAGACTAAGAGGCAGATTAGCAATATGGCTTCTGGAAGTACGCGCCGGTGTTTACGTGGGTAAAGTATCACGACGTGTGCGGGAAATGATCTGGGATCAGATTGAAAAAGGGATAGAAGACGGCAACGCGGTTATTGTGTGGAGCACCAATACGGAATCTGGCTTCGATTTTATGACGCTGGGTGCTAATCGTCGAATTCCGATAGAAATGGACGGCATAAAGCTTGTTTCTTTCTTGCCGGAAGAAGAAAACAAGAAGGTGTTGAATATTTGAAATCAGGTACCATTTTTTGGTGGAAATTAGCTCTTTGAAAATTCAATAGGAAATCAAAGGGATACAAGAAGTATGTTCCCCACACACGTGGGGATGAACCGGAAAACAATCTTGTTGTTTCTTATAAAGATGAATGTTCCCCACACACGTGGGGATGAACCGTCTATGTGAGTGATGACCCGTGCCAGCCTCGGCATGTTCCCCACACACGTGGGGATGAACCGGTGTTGGAACTTTTTATCACATTTTGAAAGTATGTTCCCCACACACGTGGGGATGAACCGGCTCATAATAATTTCCTTGTTAGGATATTTACATGTTCCCCACACACGTGGGGATGAACCGTGAATGCTGTCACAAGCGCAACCTATGCCAATATGTTCCCCACACACGTGGGGATGAACCGATGATGGCTTTGCCGCGTTACCAGGATGTTGCATGTTCCCCACACACGTGGGGATGAACCGCAAATTTAATCATATCTGCTTGAATTGATAGAATGTTCCCCACACACGTGGGGATGAACCGGTTAGAGTTATCGTGGACACTGTTTGCAAAATATGTTCCCCACACACGTGGGGATGAACCGTGATAGATCCTGACAACAGGCTTTATCTTTACATGTTCCCCACACACGTGGGGATGAACCGTTTAATTCAGTCTTTGCTCGCGGCAAATCAAGATGTTCCCCACACACGTGGGGATGAACCGCATCCTCTTGTGGCCCGGGGAGTGGCGTCCATATGTTCCCCACACACGTGGGGATGAACCTCCTCAACAATCAAGATTTTGTCTTGAATATCATGTTCCCCACACACGTGGGGATGAACCGTATCCTGTCGGCAAGGAGAACTATGGGATCGTATGTTCCCCACACACGTGGGGATGAACCGGTCTAGAGATATACCCCTTACAGTAGGATTACATGTTCCCCACACACGTGGGGATGAACCAGGTGGGCTACGCTTGCAATTTCGCTGTTTATCATGTTCCCCACACACGTGGGGATGAACCGTCTTTCAAATACATCACACCATTGAGTTTTTAATGTTCCCCACACACGTGGGGATGAACCGAAAATTATGTGTGTACAGTGTTCGAAGGAGCATGTTCCCCACACACGTGGGGATGAACCGGAGGCAACACCATGAAAGTAGAATATGATTATATGTTCCCCACACACGTGGGGATGAACCGGTAAGTTTCGGGCTCCCCGTTTTATTGAATCCATGTTCCCCACACACGTGGGGATGAACCGAATTTTAGAGCCTGTTTCACATTTAGGGATTCATGTTCCCCACACACGTGGGGATGAACCGTATGCCGTATAATATTCACCCACAACGACAAAATGTTCCCCACACACGTGGGGATGAACCGAGGGTCAAATGTATTTAAATTGGCTGGTGGCGATGTTCCCCACACACGTGGGGATGAACCGGATGGAAAAGAGTTGACAGTGACGCTAGGGATATGTTCCCCACACACGTGGGGATGAACCGGATGATATGACTCCAGAACAGCAGGCAATCATATGTTCCCCACACACGTGGGGATGAACCGGTATCAAAACAATTCGAGCAGTAAATCATAACATGTTCCCCACACACGTGGGGATGAACCGGTAACAAGGCGGTTCCGCTGACGTTAAATGGCATGTTCCCCACACACGTGGGGATGAACCGACTGTCAGGCAGTCACTTTCTGGCCCGCAAAAATGTTCCCCACACACGTGGGGATGAACCGTATAAGGAGGCCACCATGCCAATAGATTATAGATGTTCCCCACACACGTGGGGATGAACCGTCCATCTTTAAAAGATGGCCCCTCATGGTAAAATGTTCCCCACACACGTGGGGATGAACCGCGGCCTGTAGGCGGCAAAGATCGTGAAATTAAATGTTCCCCACACACGTGGGGATGAACCGGTCATAAGGTATCAGCTCGTTACCTCTTGAAGATGTTCCCCACACACGTGGGGATGAACCGGTCGATCTCTTTGTGTTGACAACATCCCTTATATGTTCCCCACACACGTGGGGATGAACCGTATATTTAGCAGACCCTAAAGAAAAGCCCGTTATGTTCCCCACACACGTGGGGATGAACCGTATATTTAGCAGACCCTAAAGAAAAGCCCGTTATGTTCCCCACACACGTGGGGATGAACCGCTGACTGCTGTCCTGCTTACCAGCTAAAAACTATGTTCCCCACACACGTGGGGATGAACCGCGTTCAGGCCAATCTTGCAAACTACCGCCTTGATGTTCCCCACACACGTGGGGATGAACCGCAGTTCTATTGTAGCCGAAGCACCCTCACCAAATGTTCCCCACACACGTGGGGATGAACCGACATATCCCACGGCTGGAGGATTCACAAACACATGTTCCCCACACACGTGGGGATGAACCGTCTACAGACAGTTCTGCGGGCTGATACTTAGGCATGTTCCCCACACACGTGGGGATGAACCGGTCGAACTGCGATATTGAAGGTCAGCTTGCACATGTTCCCCACACACGTGGGGATGAACCGGAGCTTGTTTAAATGCCTTGTGGCGTGTCACAATGTTCCCCACACACGTGGGGATGAACCGCCCCCTGATACGGTTTGAACCGTTATGATTTAATGTTCCCCACACACGTGGGGATGAACCGCCCCTACTCCATAGAGAGGGCAGGCTAAAGGAATGTTCCCCACACACGTGGGGATGAACCGGCGTATGGTTGCGCAAATCGAAAAACCGCCCCATGTTCCCCACACACGTGGGGATGAACCGACCCGTAGAGCCTTCTTAACACCCTTTCTCTTATGTTCCCCACACACGTGGGGATGAACCGATTATAAATCAGTATGCGATAAATGCGGACGTATGTTCCCCACACACGTGGGGATGAACCGGTAATATGAATAATTATCATTCTGACAGGATGAACTATAGATGAATTGCATGTTCCCCACACACGTGGGGATGAACCGCATCAAGATTTGGCTGGAATGTTAAACAAACAATGTTCCCCACACACGTGGGGATGAACCGTTTAGCCACCGGATAGGAGGGGAGAGTGAGATATGTTCCCCACACACGTGGGGATGAACCGCTTCCCGCTGAGGAGCGGACTTGGCGATGTTCCCCACACACGTGGGGATGAACCGCATCATCCTCGCAAAGCTTTAAAGCATCACATATGTTCCCCACACACGTGGGGATGAACCGAGACTGGAAATACACCCAGCCACACTTGCTTCATGTTCCCCACACACGTGGGGATGAACCGGGCAAATAAAAAACAAAGAAGGCAACATCATGATGTTCCCCACACACGTGGGGATGAACCGTTATTTTGTTGGACATTGGCAACCGAGCTTATATGTTCCCCACACACGTGGGGATGAACCGCTGTATATCTTCCGTGGGGAATAGACGAGTTGATGTTCCCCACACACGTGGGGATGAACCGTTAATTGGAAGATGCTAGAGAAACTTTATCGTATGTTCCCCACACACGTGGGGATGAACCGCGAAAAATGAAACTATCTTAACTCGGCTAGCTATGTTCCCCACACACGTGGGGATGAACCGGCAGAACCGCCATCCGCTGAAACGGTAAGGGTATGTTCCCCACACACGTGGGGATGAACCGCATTCACGGAATTTGTGTTGAGAATGCAATTCATGTTCCCCACACACGTGGGGATGAACCGTGGTCAGACTAAGATGCTGGATAGGATTCCTGCATGTTCCCCACACACGTGGGGATGAACCGAGATTTATCTTATATTGTAACCGCTGTTGACCATGTTCCCCACACACGTGGGGATGAACCGGCTTGACTCCGCTTACGCCGAAGGGTGTTGAAATGTTCCCCACACACGTGGGGATGAACCGAGTTATTAGTCACATTAATCAAAGGAAAGAAAATGTTCCCCACACACGTGGGGATGAACCGTATTATATAATAAATGAAAGGAGATAAATTATATGTTCCCCACACACGTGGGGATGAACCGGAGGACTAACAAATGCCATGTTTTACAGTAACATGTTCCCCACACACGTGGGGATGAACCAGCCAGCATACAGGCCGCAATCGCGCGTAAACGAATGTTCCCCACACACGTGGGGATGAACCGCCATATTATCACCCACCATATCGGTATGCTGAATGTTCCCCACACACGTGGGGATGAACCAGTGAAAAGAATTACCTTACCTGAAATTTTAGCTATGTTCCCCACACACGTGGGGATGAACCGGCTCCTGACGAAAGAGAGATAACGCCAAGACCATGTTCCCACACACGTGGGGATGAACCGCTCACAGTATTATGAGTGGTCTTCTTTACGGAATGTTCCCCACACACGTGGGGATGAACCGAATATCCTGATGACAAACGCCCTCGGAATGCGATGTTCCCCACACACGTGGGGATGAACCGCCATGTCCTATAATCATTATAGGTTACGTCGCGCCCCATGCGGGCGCGTGGATTGAAATATGACCCTTAGTCTCCTCTCTCAAAAGCAATATTTTGAAATTTAGCATAAAATCAAAAATACAAATGACAAGTACGCATCAGTCAGATGAACCTTTTTTTATTTTTTCATTCGTTTCCGAATAGTTTCCGGATCGCGGCCATGTGCAATATCAATCTTGGCAATCTGTTGCGCATACCAGACATCCGACATACCTGGACGTTTTTTTCGCAGTACACGATATTCCTTTCTCCAATTTTCGTACATGGCTTGTGTATCAAGTTTGCGAGCCTCACGCCTCGCATTGCTTGGCGTATAGCGATAATCTGCCATAGAAGCAGAATCCACCAGTCGTCGAATCAGCGTAGCATCAAGCACATATGCACCTTTATGAAATTCAATGAACTCTGCTAACGTGACTTTGCTGTTCCCAACAACCAAGGTTAATATGCCGGAAGGTTCGAGGCATAGCATCTGGCTGCGCTTGTCACCGGAAACAATGCCGATTTCCCATCGCTCGGCTCTATCCATTTGTCTGGCAGGATTGCGTAAGCCAAGACTGGATGCAACAAATCCAGAAACCAAATCAACATTACTCTGCCACTGGATTAATCTTCCAGAGGAAACCGGTATTCTGTTCATGTCGCTCCGCGTGTCGCAAACGATAAATGATGAGGACTTGCTTGTCGTTGCGGGCAGGGTATGCACTGGCATGATGCAATTGTTCTCGCACCCCGGACATATTGCACTCGATGCCGGACGTGCTTTAATGATTAGCCTCTGGGATTTCATAGCTTTGACTGCGACTATGGGCCATTGACTTAACTCTTCATCGTTGACCAGAACCGCAGCATCGCGACGAGCGCCAATGCGTCCTAGAAGTTCAAGCAATGCATCAATTGTCGTCATACTTTAATTGGTTTTTTCCTTCTGGCTTTTCGCCGGTTCTTTGGGCTCGATCCCGGATGCTTCCAGCATATCTCGCAGTTTTAGTCCCAACTCGTCATATTTGAGCGAGCAGGAATTGGGATAGGTAATACGAATGGTCATCCGTTTCGCGGGCTTGTTGGAATCCACCGCCACTAATACTGATAGCTCAACCTGAGTGGGACTATACATATTCAATGGGATTGCTTTTCCAATCCCATCAAGCAGGTCATAGATGGCATTCGAGTTTCGCGATGTATCAGCTTCCAGTGTAATGCGATCCCCTTTCTTAATCTGCGAAGAAAGGCGCAGTTTCTTAACCGTAACTGCCTCCATTCCACTATCGACATCGTAGTTGAAATTAAAACTTCTCTGAAGCAGCGGAGACAAATCGTAGATGCGTTCATCTTTTGGATCAGGCGGCAGTTCGTCAATTTTGAGTATTGCCGTTGCAAACATGCCCTGAAGTGGTTCAATTGCCTTGTTTGATCCGTGAAAATTCAGGTCAAGAGAACCTTCCTTTTGCGAATAAACATAAATGACCTCAAAGGCCGGATTATGAGGCCTACGATCGAACTCGCCATTCACCCACTCGATACTTTGCTGAGAGTAGTCTTCAGGATAAGCGAAAAAATAATCAAGCTCTCCCCGGCGGAAAGGCTCTACCACGCAGTTACTCCCCCGACCTTCAGTATAGTGAAAATAATTGCGTATGAGGGTAGCCAGTTGCTGAAGACTGACCTCATCCACCGCCACTTTGCACTTAGGTAGATTCTTACGCTTACGCCAATAAGGCAGTGTGTCCGCGTGATAAAAGAGCGTGGCCCCTTTCCAGAAACTATTGTGGTCTAAAAAGGTGGTCATTGCTCGTTCATAATGATTGGACAGGGCAGACAACTTCTCTATAAAGGTCTGAAGTGCATCCGGGGTTTCCTGCATTTGCCATTTTGCCTCGTCAATGATTGCCCTAAAACCCTTTTCGCAACTCATCTCAAATATATCCCGAAACTCCGCATCCATCTTATTGCGTTGTGAGCTAGGCAGAGCCAACCATGCCTTGAAAAGGTCATCCGGCTTGCCTTCCTTCATAGAAGTGAAGTCTATATCGCCAAACAATCCTTGCTTATTAAAGTAGCGTGTAAGAAGAACATTCGGCATCTGTCGGAAGAAGTTTTTTGTTGAGTATTGTCCGGACATGTAATTTTCTCTCTAAAATATGTTTTTTACAAAAAAGCAAATAACATCTCCAAGTGCTTCGAGACAAAAGAGTCAGTTCTAATGCTGACTTATTAAATTATAGAAACTTGTTTTATAGTCAGTGAAGTATTTTTGGATTATTATACTATTAAATTCTTTCGTCAATAATTATTATGATTCTTTAATCTTGAAAGGCAAAACCTTTGCCCCCTCCTTCAATCCATCTAAATAATCAGCCCATGTCTGCATCATCTTCTTTCGTTCGGCAAGGTGTGATGTGCGATTGTAAGCGCGTCCGTTAGGGTCTCTGACTGCATGAGCAAGCTGGTGTTCAATAAAATCCGGTCTCACTTGCAAGACTTCATCAAGTATAGTTCGAGCCATTGCCCGGAATCCATGCCCGGACATTTCGCTTTTTTCGTAACCCATGCGCCGCAACGCCGCAAGAATGGCATTATCGCTCATTGGTCGATCGAAAGAACGACCTGACGGGAAAACATAGCGGCTCGCACCGGTCAAATTTTTAATCTCTTTTAAAATCTCTATTGCTTGGTTTGACAGTGGCACAAGGTGCGGCTCTTTCATTTTCATCTTGCCTGCCGGAATATTCCATTCAGCATTTTCAAAATCTATTTCAGACCATTCAGCATGACGAAGTTCACCCGGACGGACAAAAACCAAAGGCGCAAACCTTAAAGCACATTGAACGACAAAGCCGCCTTGATAGCCGTCAATAGCTCTCAATAGTTCCCCTACCTTTGCCGGTTCGGTAATGGCCGCCCTGTTGATTGTTTGCACCGTCGGCAATGCTCCGCGCAAATCGGCTGCCGGGTCACGTTCAGCCCGACCGGTTGCAATTGCGTATCTAAAGACTTGGCCGCAAATAGCCCTGATACGGTGAGTAGATTCCAATGCACCCCTTGACTCTACCCGCCTTAAAACCTTCAGCAGTTCAATGGCCTTAATCTCTTTGATGGGCATCGCCCCCACATAGGGGAAAACATCGCGTTCTAATCGTTTTAAAAGTCCTTCAGCATGTCTTGAATTCCAAGACGGTGTAAATTTAGCGTGCCACTCTCTGGCTATGATCTCAAAGGTTTCAGTTGATTCAGTCTTTACTTGCTTTTGTGCTTTACGAACAGCTCCGGGGTCAATCATATTTGCTAACTGCCTTCTGGCTTCATCTCGTTTTTGCCGCGCGTCTTGTAAACTGATTTCTGGGTAACTGCCAAAGGCCAAAAGTTTTTGTTTGCCGTCATATCGGTATTTAAAACGCCATAGCTTTCCACCGGCAGGTGTGACCATAAGAAATAAACCGCCGCCGTCAAATAGCGTGACATTTTTATCTCTTGATTTTGCTTTTTGAACCTTCATGTCGGACAATGGAATAATTCGCTTTGGCATTGGGATTCTCCTTTTTGGGTGTATCTAAAAATATTTGGTGTATTTTACCCCTTAGCGTATACCCATAATGGGTGTATTTTGTAAAATCTTATAGCACGTCTTTGGACAAAAAGCAACAAAAAAGCCGCTATTTCTAACGGCTTTTTGCACTTCTTCGGATTTTACTGGATTATATCTTGGCGGAGGGAGCAGGATTCGAACCCGCGAACCTTTCGGTCAACGGTTTTCAAGACCGCCGCCATAGACCACTCGGCCATCCCTCCATAACGAAAACATTTCTTCGATTATCCTTCAGATCGCCTTAAGGAATAATTCGTTCAAGACCTCTCATATAGGGACGCAAGGCTTCTGGGATAATGACACTGCCGTCGGCCTGCTGATAATTTTCCAGTATTGCCACAACTGTTCTGCCAACAGCTAGGCCGGACCCGTTTAACGTATGAACAAAATCTACTTTACCGTTATCCGCCCTACGAAAACGGATCGAGGCACGGCGCGCCTGAAAATCTTCAAAATTACTGCATGAAGAAATTTCGCGGTACGTATTTTGTCCCGGCATCCATGCTTCCACATCATAGGTTTTGGCCGAAGAAAACCCCAGATCAGCCGTACAAAGACAGACGGTGCGATAAGCAATTCCCAGTTTTTCAAGAACTTCTTCTGCATTGGCAGTTAGCATTTCCAACTCATCATAAGAAGTTTCCGGCTTTGAAAACTTCACCATTTCCACTTTATTAAACTGATGCTGACGAATCAATCCCCGTGTATCCTTGCCGTAAGATCCGGCTTCGGACCGAAAACAGGGAGAGTAAGCCACTAGATAAATAGGCAATTTATCTTCTTCTAAAATTTCTTCGCGGTAAATATTGGTTACCGGAACTTCCGCGGTTGGAATAAGATAGTATTCCATGCCTTCAATTTTAAAAAGATCTTCCTTGAATTTCGGCAACTGGCCTGTTCCCGTCATACTTTCCGCATTCACCATAAATGGCGTTAACACTTCCGTGTAACCGTGCTTTTCCACATGCAAGTCGAGCATAAAATTGAACAGCGCCCGCTCCAGCTGAGCACCCGCTCCGCGATAAACCGTAAAACGCGCTCCTGTAATTTTTGCCCCACGCGCAAAATCCAGAATATTGAGGCTTTCGCCAAGTTCAAAATGTTGTTTGGGCTCAAAGCTGAAAACAGGTTTTTCACCCCAACTGCGCACAACTTTATTATCTTCTGACCCATGACCCTGCGGCACTGATTCATGCTGAATATTAGGCACGATCATAACAAAAGCATTAAGTTCTTCTTCTGTTAAGCGCAGACTTTCATCATATTCTTTTATCTTTACTGAAACATTGCCCATCTTCTCGATAAGCGCTGAGGCGTCCGCTTTCTTTTTCTTGAGTTCGCCGATTTCCTTGGAAACGCTGTTACGTTCATTGCGCAGTGTTTCCACGGCCTGCAAAATGTCTCTTCTTTTTGCATCCAATTCTATAAACCGGTCAAAATCAATTTTTTGACCCCGTTCATCCATTTTCTGGCGTACTAACTCGATATTCTGCCTTAAGTATTTAATGTCTAACATAATTTACCTATAAAGCCTTTGACTTGGTCGATCCTGCGCAAGGCGGAAATTTCTATCACTTTAGGATATTGAAGTCAATGATTTTATCGGCTGAATCAATACTAGGAGCGGGTTAACCTATTTTTTAGCATATTCACGAGCGAATGGCTTTCCGGACTTTTCAGTAGGTAGGCGCTTGTAAAGAATACGCCGGCTCCGAAAACAATAGTGCAGGTCAGGTAAATTAATCTTGTTTTAAAGTTGGCATAGGTATTCCACGGTAGAAAATAATCAATCAGCAGTATGGCGCCAATCATAATTACGCCGGATGTGATAATTTTTAAAATAGATATGTAAAAGGAACTGTCAAGGAATTTCCCGATTTTTCTCCTCAGCACAAAAGACAGGATAAAGACATTAAAAACGGCGGAAAGTGAATTGGCCAGAGCGAGGCCCTTGTGCTTCATCGGATACATGAGAGCCAGACTAAAGATAAGATTAATGACAAAAGCAATAATGGCGGCCCTCATTGGCCACTTGGCATCTTGCAACGAATAAAACGACTGAACAAAAACACGGACAATGGAAAACGCCCATAAGCCCATACCATAAAAGAACAGGGCCTGACTTGTATAAATAGCCGCCTGCGTGTTAAAAGCGCCGCGTTGAAACAAAACAGAGATAATCGGCAGGTTCAACGCCATCAAAGCGAACGTTGATGGAATAGTCAAGAAAAGCATTAACCGCAGCGAGAAAGAAATGCTGGATTTCAACTCATCCATATTACCTGCGGCAACATGCCTCGAAAAGCTCGGCAGTACCGCCGTGCCGATGGCAATGGCAAAAACACCCAGCGGTAGTTCCATTATCCGGTCGGCATAAAAAAGATACGTGACAGAACCGCCCGGCAGCATCGAAGCCAGGGTGCTCGAAACAAAAACATTGATCGTGGTTATCCCCGCACCCAGCATCGCCGGAATCATTAACAGACCGATTTGCTTCAGTCCCGGATGACGGAAATTAAAGCGAAACTTCAATTTAACGCCGCATTTCCGTAAAAAAGGCCATTGCAGAGCAAGCTGCAACATGCCGCCAATCAGGACTCCCACGGCCAGCGCCGTAATAGGTTCGGCAAAAAAAGATCGTAATCCCAACGCCGCCGCTATAATAGAGATATTCCACATGACCGGAGATAAAGCCGGAGAGGCAAAACGCCGGAAGGAATTCAAAATCCCCATGCATAATGCTCCTAATGATATGATAAATATGTATGGGAACATCAGGCGGTTTAAAAAAACTGCCAGCGCGAATTGCCTTGGATCCGAAATAAAACCGTATCCGATAATACTGATAATAAACGGCGAAAAAATAATGCCCAGCACCGATACAAAAGTCAGAATAATGGAAAGAATCGTAAATGCGTTATAAGCCAGATCTAATGCTTCATCTTTCGTTTTTTTATGTAAATACTCGGTAAAAACAGGGACAAAAGAAGCGGTAAGCGATCCTTCGCCAAGCAGCCGGCTTAACGTAGTGGGAATACGAAAAGCAATCCAGAAGGCGTCTGTCATCCAACTGGCGCCAAAAAAGGCGGCAATCACCATATCGCGTACAAGCCCGAAAACGCGGCTAACCATTGTCAATGCGCCTACAATCCCGGCTGCTTTGACGACCTTGGAATTTTCTGAATTCTTTATCTGTTTCATAAAGGTACTATACTGTCTTATATTAAAGGCAATGCCGCGCGACGCGGCAATCTAATTGGTCTTGAGGATATTATATATCTTTGTTTCCAATTCCTTCTTACTTATATCTTTAATCATAACAGTTTTTTTTCGTGATTTTGCACCGGAGGATATTTCCATCTGGCTTTTTTTCAGCCCCAGTTCTCTGGCTAACAATTTGATACAAGCCTCATTGGCCGCTCCTTCCACTGGTGGCGCGGTAACCTTGACTTTTAAAGCACCCTCCTGCACACCCGCTATTTCCGCGCGGGAAGCGTGCGGGATTACCTGAATATCAAAGGTTAGACCTTTTTTCGACTCTCGCAACCGAACCATGTTAGTCAAAGGAAATTGCCTTTCTAACAAAAAATTAAAAATGACGGGTCATCTGTATCATAGTTTCCACTAGAAAATACTGTAAAAAAATAATCACCAGGATAACTATAATAGGGGAAATATCGATCCCTACATTGCGCATTGGCAACCTTCTGCGTATAGGCCCAAGAACCGGCTCGGTAACACGATACAAAAAGATCACGATCTGATTATAGGGATCAGGATTAACCCATGATATTAAAGCGCGAAAAATAATAATCCACATATAAAGTGTTAACGCAATGTCTATTACCTTTGCCAGCCCGATAATAAAATTACTTAAAACAAACATAAAAACCTCATTAATCGATTAGTATTTATCATTCTCCGGAAACCGCTTCTGAAATTGATTCGGCAAATTTCTCAAGAGAAATATTAAACTCCGCCGGTCTTTCCATCATAACCATGTGGCCGGCGACTTCAATTATTTCCAGCTTTGCTCCGCTAATGCTCGCGGCAAGTTGACGGGAACAATCCGGCGGCGTCATTTTATCTTCTGCTCCGCAGATGACCAGAGCGGGTACTCTGATTTCACCTAACTCTTGAGTCAAGTCCAAGTTATTGCACGCCAAGAGATCACCATATAAAACATCAACCTTTGATTGAGAAATACTTTTTTGCAATGGAGCAAAAAATTTGGGACGGTTTTCCTTTGCCAGTGAATATTTGCAAATTAAATCTATTACCTCTGCGGGTACTACCGGCGGATTTGTTTTCAAGAATTCTAAAAAGAAAGGGTTAACCGGCATTTTCATTCCACCGCCAACTAAAACAATTCCCGCAATCTCTTGCGGATAATTTATGGCAAACTGAAGCGCAACGGCCGCGCCCAGCGAATGCCCCACAAGCACAGCTCCGTTTAAATCGAGGACACCCATTAATTCTTTTACCCACACACAATAACGCTGCACATCCTTTTCTCCGCTGCCGCCGGAACGGCCATGCCCCGGAAGATTAACGGCAACTATGTTATATTTTTTATGCAGTCGGGCATATTGATGTGACCAGACACTGTGGTTGCCGCCGGAACCGTGGATAAAAACCAGACTTTGTTTGCGCGCGTCAAAATAGATGTTATTTACCCAGCAGGCAATTTTTGTTGATTCGATATTAAAATATCGCAACATATGTTTTAAATCCCGTGGAATACCAATTCTAAATCAAAGCGCTATCTTTGTTGGCGTCGTTGTCGGCTTTCTCAACGTATGTGCAAATACGCCTCATCGCCCCCTCCTTGCCCCGCTGAAGCGGGACAGTTCAACTAACGAATTCCGGTTCACTGCGTAACTGTAATTCGAGTTTCACTGCCGCCTCGATATCATCTCCGATTTAGAAATCGGTCTAATTTAAGTATCACAAAAACAAAATTTAATGCAATGGAAGAAAAAAGTGCTCAGAATTTGTTGATAATCAGGAATAAGCATTACTTCCTGAAGTCAATGAAACATCAATTTCGACAAAAATACAAGCTTTCAACCCGCAAGAAACACTGTATTTCTAATTTTACTATTTGACATAAAAATAGATATTTAATACATGTAAAAAAATTATCGAGGAGGTTTCTTATGTCTGACAAACTTGCTAATCCGGCGCCACTTGGTTTGATGGGTTTTGGAATGACAACTGTTCTTTTAAACATTCACAACGCCGGTCTGTTTCCAGTCAGCGCAGTTATTCTGGCAATGGGTATTTTCTATGGGGGAATTACTCAAATGATCGCAGGGTGTATGGAATTTAAAAAAGGTAATACCTTTGGCACCACCGCTTTCACTTCCTACGGCGCCTTCTGGTTAACCCTTGTGTTCCTCATTTATTTTAATGGGAAATTCGATATACCCAAAAACCAGGAAGGATTCATGGCCTGCTATCTTTTCATGTGGGGACTGTTTACATTTTTTATGTGGATCGGCACATGGAAGGCAAATCGTGGACTTCAGCTTGTTTTTCTGTCGCTGACCATCCTGTTCTGGATGCTTGCGGCACGTGATGCGCTAGGTTGGACCGGAACATGGGCGGTTGCAACTGGCTATGAAGGTATTTTCTGCGGTTTTTCGGCCATTTACTGCGCGATGGCACAGGTAATCAATGAAAACTTTAAAAGAGTAGTCTTACCGCTAGGGCAGAAATAGCTTTAACACCAATTCGCTGAGGCGGTGCTCCCGGTTGTCGGGCTTCTTTTTTGCCTTGCTCAGACCGCCAAAAAAGCATAAACACAATTGAGATTGTGATTGTCTCTTTTTGAGGTAACAAAAAAACTCTCTTGTGATAATCGCGAGAGAGTTTTTTTATCGTAATTACCGAATGATTTCTTTGCTAATGTCACTATTAAATTTTTCTATTTATAATTATGCTTATTCGACTATCGTATGCTTTTCATCGATAACCTCAGACGTTGCACCTTTCAAATAGTAATTCACAACGTCAGGACTTTTCAAAATCGTTTGTTTGTAGGTGAAGTCAACAATGCCGCTGGTTCGGGAATCGGATTTATATTTATTTCTTCCTGTAATTCTCAATTTTATGCTAGAATACAATTCAAATTGATTAGTAACCACCTGTAAGGCGATTATGACAAGTGAAAAGGTTATATATAAGGGAACGATAAAAGGTAAATTCACGGGATTTAAAAACACCAGCACCAAATTCGAGTTTGCCGATGGTCAGATATGGAGGCAGAACGAGAATAAATTTTTGTATACTTTTAAGCAAAGCCCGGAAGCACAAATTATTTATAAAGAAAATAAGTATTATCTAGAAGTTCAGGGTGTCGAGGAAACAGTAGCGGTCAACAGAATAAAGTAATTATTCCATTTGTCGGCTAGCCCACCTATTACTAGGCTATTATTTTATGTTCTGATTAATGTTTTTTCTACAGCCAAACTTTACTGAACTGCAATTAAAAATTATTTCTTTCAACCAGTAATCCTCAATTTTTCATAAACCACAAAGATAAAGACTTGTATGTGTAGTCAGTAAGTACTTCTTCCTAAAATAAGTATCAATTAAGCAAAAGATGTCTTATTCGTTAAACGTTATATCGGCAAACGAAATCTGAGAGGCTTCGATAATCATAGAGATTGTTAAATAAATGTTTAAAGCTTTTATATTGACAGCAGCTATGATGATATCGTAAAAGGTTCAAAAATAGTCATACCGGCGCACGCCGGTATCTAGAACATTTTTAAATGACTCGATTCCCGCCTGCGCGGGAATGACAGGACAGAGGTTTTGCTAATGCTGAAAGGGAAAAAGATAGCGATTATTGGCGGCGGGAAAATGGGCAGTATAATTGCTCAGGGTTTAATTGCTCATAAAATTATTCCCGCCAAGGATATCATCGTTACGGACATTGATGCCGCGAGATTGGACTTCCTCCGTTCGTCGATGAAGTTAAAATTTTCTCATGATAATGAAAAAGCCGTTAAAGGTGCGGACGTAATCATTCTCGCGGTTAAACCGCAAAACATGGCGTCAACGCTCACGGAGATTAGCTCCGCTATTGATAAGTCGAAAATTGTGATTTCCATCGCCGCGGGAATCACGACAAATTTTATTGAAAAATCTTTGACCAAAGGCGTCCGCGTTGTAAGGGTGATGCCCAATACGCCCGCCCTTGTTGGCGAGGGAGCAGCGGCAGTGGCCAGGGGAATTTGCGCCAAGGCTGATGATGTCAAACTTACGCGCGCTATTTTCGATGCCGTGGGCATCAGCGTCGAAGTTGAGGAAAAGTTAATGGATGCCGTAACCGGATTGAGCGGCAGCGGTCCCGCTTACTTTTTCCTTATAATTGAAGCATTGATTGATGCCGGATTGAAAACGGGATTGTCACGTGATTTAGCAAAACAACTAGCTGCGCAAACCATGCTGGGAGCCGCCCGCCTGTGCATTCAAAGCGATAAAGAACCGGCGCAATTAAGGGAAATGGTGACATCTCCGAACGGCACAACCTTTGCCGGATTGAAGGTAATGGAAGAAAAAAATATTCGCGCGATAATTGTCGCCGCTGTTGAAGCGGCGACGAAGCGATCGAGAGAATTAGCCGGCGGTAAATAATACCAATTCAAAATCAAAGCCGCTTCGGACTGTTCGGTGAGCAGTCCCTACAATTTCCACCTCCGTCACTATGTGACACCTCCGCCAGCGGAGGATATGTAATGACATTCTTTGCTATTGTGACACAGCCTCGATATCATCTTTGGTTTATAAATTGTAGAACAACGGCGGTTTTACTTCCTATTCTTCATCTTTTCTGTTTGTTTCTGTTTCGATAATGTGAGTTTCCGGTTCGTTCGTCTCTGGAGTAACAATAACTTCTTTAGGCTTAGCCGGTTCAATGGTAAACGAAACCGACTCTACCGGAAGCTTTTGTATCACCGGCAGATTTTCGCCGGCAGTCGCAGGCGCTATCAGAGCTGTTACCAGCGCAATATCCGTTGATGATGTTTCCGTAACTATTTCTGCCGGTCTTCTTTTCTTGTGACGAGGCCTCCGGCGGCTTTTCTTTTTAGGGGCACTCTCTCCATTTACTGAAACTTTTTCGCCATTGATTAGCGCTGAATTTTCCTCTGCTTTTAGAGAGGTTTCCTCGTGTGGCTCAGGAACATCCAAAGTTTTTTCTTTGATGATTTGCTGTATTTCTACCTTGTCCCACGCTATCCCCATACTACCCAAAATATGCAAGGCGAGACCGAATGTTGATTCCAAATTTAGAAGTTCGCTCCTTTTGCGATTGAGAATGTAATCGGCAATTTCATGCGGTAGAATTATTCTTAATTCGGAGTAAATGCCCTTGACCGCTTCTGATTCAATTTTGCGGAACGCTCCCAGCGCGGCGTATTCCAAAGATGGACGCAGACCACTGCCTTTACAATAAGGACATCTTGTGTAACTGATTTCCTGAATTGTTGACTGTTTTTTTTGCCGCGATAATTCAAGCATCCCGAATTTAGAAATACGTGAAAGCTGGATTCTTGCTCTATCTACACTGAGCGCTTTTTTGAAAGATTTTTCCACTTCGGCAATATGTTTTTTGTCGATCATGTCAATAAAATCGATGACGATCAACCCGCCTAAGTCCCGTAAGCGCAGTTGTCTGGAAATTTCTTCGTTGGCTTCAATGTTTGTTTGGAAGGCGGTTTCCTCTATGTTTTTTTTGTGGGAACCGCGGCCGGAATTTACATCAATTGTAATCATTGCTTCCGTCGGATTGATTACAATGTACCCTCCCGATTTCATTTCCACTCGTTCCTGATAGATAACACCTATTTGTTCCTCCAATTGGAAACTGTCAAAAATAGGGGTTTTTTCTTTGTAATGTTTCATAATTCTTAAATGACGTGGAGCTACAGCCTTTAAGTAAGCGCGCATTTTGCGGAAAGTTTCCTGATCATCAACCAAAATTTCATCAATTTCCGGCGTCAAATAATCGCGTAAACTACGCACGCCAAAGTCGGTCTCCTGGTAAATCAGGGAAGGCGCATTAATACTGCTTGCCTTTTTACATATTTCTTTCCAAAGACGCATAAGAAGCTGGTAATCGCGGAAAATTTCCTGCTTTGTGCGGTTGAATCCGGCTGTCCGCACGATAAATCCCATATCTTCAGGGATTTTAATTTGTTTCATAATGTCTTTTATTTTTTGCCGATCTTCTTCATCTTCTACCTTGCGGGAGATACCACTGCCGGGTTTGTGGGGAAGGAGGACTAAATATCTGCCGGGAAGAGAAATATGGGCAGTTAAAAGAGCTCCTTTATTGCCGATCGCTTCTCTTACCACCTGGACAATTATTTCCTGACCAGCTTTGAGCACAGGGTTGCCGTTGGCATGACCGTTTCCCTGTTCAGTTAAATATTCATGATTAACATCCTTAAGAGGAAGAAAGCCATCTTTGTCGCCGCCATAATCGACAAAGGCCGCTTGCAGGCCGCGTTCAACCTTAAGCACCTTGCTTTTAAAAATATTGCCGATAATTGGTTCTCTTACCGACATTTCAATGTTGAATTCAATTAGACTACCTTTTTCGTTAACGGTAGCCATGCGCATCTGCTCTTTGTGAACAGCGTTGATAAGCATCGTGTGTTTCATAAACGTCCTTTTTGGCCGGCTACCATTTTTGAGCGAATTCGCACGAGGATATACTTTTTAAAATCTATTCATCAAATGTGCGGCGCGACCAGTTATATTTATAGAAAGGCGCTGACATCGCCTTTACCATTTCTTATAATTTCAATATTGTCATCAACAAGGCTAATGACGCTCGATGGTTCGGGAATAATAATACCACCATCAATAATTAAGTCAACCATTCGCCCAAATCGTTCCTCGATTTCATAAGGAGTGCCTAAATCTTCGCCATCTGCTGTTTTTACACTGGTGCTGATTATCGGTTGTCCCAGTTCTTTGATTAAGTCCAGGCAAATTTGATTATCCGGCACCCTTATTCCGGTCGTCGATCTTTTCGGTAAAATTATTTTAGGCACCAAACGCGAAGCTTCCAAAATAAAAGTATAAGGTCCCGGCAAAAGCCTTTTCATTGTTTTGTACGCATAGTCGGTAACCTTGGCGTATTGGCTGATATGTTTCAAATCCGAACAAATAAAACTCAACGGTTGTTTTCTGTTTCTTCTTTTTAATTCGTAAATTCTTTCGATACCTTTCTTATTGGACAAATCACAGCCTAAACCATAAACTGTATCTGTAGGATAAATTATTATCCCGCCTTGAAGCAGTATATCCACTGCTTTCCTGATGAGGCGCATTTGCGGATTCTGGCTGTTGATGGACAGCATGATTTAATTCCTTATTATTTTTACGGAAGATACATATCAAGAATTAAATACTTTCGCAATGAAAGCTTCAAAGTGAAAAGGAAATAATTATCACGGCATATGTGACTATGACGCAATAGTAAAAAATATCATTCCATATCCTCCGCCGGCGCAAAGGCGGAAGAATTTCCGAGAGGTGTTACCCTGCACGTGTGACCTAACGTGACCCCTAATGACCCCTAGTGACCCCATGTGACCTTCAGGTTATTTAGGTTATACGCCGGGCAGACGCAGTGACGGAAGTGGATATCAGTAGAACTTACTTAACTCTTCCCTGTTCCCCCAATGCGATGGCTCGATTTTTCCCGTATTTTCCGGCGTATTCTACCGAATATGAATGTTTTTCCTTGTTTTACTATTTTATACCTTCAATAACCTAAACCCCATAAATTCAATTCTATCAAGGCATAGAAGATTTCACTTGACTTACTTTTATTAATTGCTATATTTAAAATGAATGTAGGGGATAGTGTAGGGGAAAATTATTCCGGCATACAAAGACAAGGGGGAAAATGAAAAATGCCAAAGCAAGATAGAATTAAAACGAAATATCCGGGTGTTTATTACATAACTAAAGGGAAAGAGAAAACGTTCTATATTGTTTATTATCTCAATGGCAAAAAGATTGAAGAAAAGGCTGGCCACCAATTTGAGGATGACATGACAGCGGCAAAGGCGGCGGGTATCCGCGCGGAACGTTCAAAGGGGAAAGAACCTTCTAACAATGCCCGGCGCGAAAAGGAAAAGGCCGCTAAACTGGCAGAGGCCGGGAAAATGACGCTGGCGCGGTTATGGGGCGAATACGAAGCGAATAAGGTATATTCTAAGGCAATGAATACAGACAGGGGAAGATTTCAAAATTATCTAATGCCCGCATTTGGCAATAAAGAACCCCATGAAATTACCCGTCTTGATGTTGATAGATTGCGCATTAAACTGTCAAAGGATTTAAAACCCCAAACCGTTAAACACATAATGGACTTGCTTAAGCGGGTGGTCAATTTCGGAGTATCCCGGCAATTATGCGACAACTTGAATTTCAAGATTGAAACTATCAAAGTGGATAATCAAAAAACAGAAGATTTAAACCCAGAACAATTAAAGCGACTATTAACGGCCATTGACAATTCAGAAGATATTGAGGCGGCTAACATTATGAAACTGGCCTTATGTACAGGCATGAGGCGGGGGGAAATGTTCAAGCTGAAATGGAATGACATTGATTTTCAGCGCGGCTTTATTACTATCAGAAACCCAAAGGGCGGCGTTAGTCAGAAAATCCCATTGAATGAACAGGCGCGGCAAGTATTAGAAAATCACCCCCGAAAAGCTGAAAATGTTTTCGTAAGGCCAAACGGCAAACCCCTTACATATATACGACAGCGCGTGAACCTTATCAAACAGGCGGCGGGTATCCCGGCAGACTTCCGCGCCTTGCATGGATTAAGACATACATACGCTTCAATGCTCGCTTCATCCGGCAAAGTTGATTTATATACATTACAAAAGCTATTAACTCATAAATCCCCGATTATGACTCAAAGGTATGCGCATTTGAGAGATGAGGCATTGAAGAACGCTTCAACGTTGGCCGGGCAGATCATAGACGCGGCAACAAATTCAAACGTGATTGAAATAAACAAGGCATAATTTAATAAAGAATAGCTTGTTTCTTTCACCTACTAATCCACAGTATTTGGAAGTCGGCAGAATTGAGGATTACCATTTCAAATCTTCACATACTACGGAAGGAAATTGTGAACGTATAAATCTGCTTAGGCGTACCGCACCACACAAAAAACGACTATTAAAGAAAATCATGCTGCCGACATGTATGGCAGGAAAGCGGAGATGAAATGCGCCGTTCAAGTGGCGCTTTATAACGACAGGGCGGCCTTGTGGGTCGCCCTGTACGCTTGGGCTTTAAGCAAAATCGAAGGGTCACCCCATGGGACGGCCTCCGAAGTTCATAGCTAGAACTGATAGTACCAGACCTGGCCCGCGGCGGGGGAACCCGTTTGGGCGCCAGTGACGTAGAGCCTCTTGCGGGAAGAGTCGTAGGCCGAGTGTCCCGCGTAATTTTGGATGATCTTCGGATCGCTGAGCGCGTGCCAGGTGCTGTTAGCGATGTCATAGATGGCGGGGGCGTAGCCATTGGTACCGTCAGCGGCGTAGATGAAACCGACCGTGGCTCCAAACCAAGTGAACTGGCCGTTGCCGCCGAGGACAAAGCCAAAGGGATGAGAGGTGAGCGTGGTAGTGGTGCCCGTGGTGACGTCGTAGGAGTAGAAGGTTCCACCTGTGACGATGACATAGATTAGGTTAGACGCCGGGCCCGATGTGGCGACGTTGGCCCAACCGCCGAAGGTGTGCAGCGAGGCACTCCAGGTGTTGGCCGCGGGGTCGTAGCTATAGAGGTTGTCGTTGTCGAGCACAATCCAGAGCTTGCCGTTCTTCCACGCGCCGTGCGAGAACGTGCCGGTAGTAGGCGCCACGGCGAGGGTCTCGCGGCCAGGCGTGACGGTGTTGTAACGCTCGAGTTGATTGGTCTGTTGTGAGGGAGGCGCGTAGACGTAGGTGCCGGTGTCGTCAATCACCGGATGCGAGCCGTGGCGGCCATAGAGCCAGGTCGTTGCGGTGGTTGATGTTTCGCCAATGTGATCGATGCGATAGAGCGTTTCGCCGGTGCCACCGGCATCAATTCCGTAAGTGGCGTACAGGCGGTCTTCACGGGCCGAGTAGTCCCAGCCGCCGTCGTGCTTCACAGCGTACGGGTTTGTTGTGAGCCATGAATCATAGGTTGCGGTCACGGACCACGGCTCAATGGGGTCGGTGGCAATTACAGTTAGGGTAAAGGCTTGAGTCACAACGTCTCCATTTATATTGCTGGCAGTGATGGTCAGGGGATAAGTACCGCTGCTCCCGGATGCAGGTGTGCCGCTCAGGACGCCGGTCGCAGTGTTGAAGGTCACGCCTGACGGTAGCGATCCGGTTAGAGCAAGCGAGGGGGTTGGGTTGCCGGATGCCGTGACGGTAAAGGTTCCGGCCACTCCTTCAGTAAAGACAGAACTGTCCGCACTAGTGATTGCGGGTCCCGATGGACCATTACCGGAAGGGCCGCCACATGCAACAATGAATAAAGTTAAAAAAACGAATATACTAACTGAAAAAAACTTATTTCTCCAACAAACTGTGCGAGAGCTTTGAACAACGAGACACTTTGGTAGAGGTAATATTTTTGATCAATTTATTAATTCTTTTTGTATTCACAGCACCATTTTCATCGATTAAGTGCTGTCACTTATGTTTATGAAGAGTTCATTTTACCCCCATATGCAACCTCATTCGTCCCGGATTACTGGTTTTCCCGTGTATTGGATGTACGCCTTCCTATGTTACGCCGTTTTTAATATTCTGGAAGCCCGGGAAAGATTGAACGCCATCTGCCGGAAGAGAGCATCAAGCGCATTTTTAATCAACTTCGGGAACCTTGCCCGATATGCCTTGTTGTATAAATGGCTTAATCCGAAATACTGTTCAACGATATACCGTACTTTAGAAATAGCTTTGTTACGCTCTTTTTCATATTCCGTAAGTTCGGCGCCTGTTGTCGCTTTACGCATAATGCCGTCTTCAATACTGTTCATGGAGAGAAACTCTCGATTCGGCTTTCCAAAATACCCTTTATCCGCATAAACTTTTTTAATAGGTTCTTTCGTGTGACAACTACCGGCAACGCAAAGAGGAAGATAAGGACTATCATGATGAGAAGCAGGAGTCATCTCCGTGGACAGAACAAAACCATGTTTAACATCCACGGAAGCATGTTCCTTAATTCCGTAATGGGCGACATCATTTTTGACTGTCCAGTCCGATTCCAGATCGCGGGAGAATTTAAGCGCGTTGCCGTTCTTATCAACTTTTCCTTGAGGCGTTTTACTCTTTGCTTTTTCTTTTTGAAGTATTTCATTGCTGAGTGGATGGGAAGCAGATTGCACCAGACGGGCATCAATGGCTATGCCCTCGTTGATTGTCAAGCCCTTGGCGGCAAATTGTAAAAGGAGTTCATGGTTGATCATGCGCATAGTATCTATAGAAAATCGGCCCCTGAACCTGGAGAATGTAGAATGATCGGGAGATGTATCGTCAAGGGAAAGTCCCAGGAACGTTTTGAAAGAAGTCCTGTCGTTGATTTGAGTTTCCAGTTCCGGGTCGGAATCGATCTTGAACCATTGCTGAAGAAGAAGGCACTTCATAAGGATAAGAGGTGGATAGGCGTCGTTTCCTTCAAAGCTTTTACCGACGGGATATTTTCTCATGAGGAGGCTTTCAATTCTGGACCAGTCGACAGTGGCGTTGATCTGTTCCATTCTTTTAATAGCCCGGTTCTTTTCCATGGAAGCAAAGAGCGATATATCGGTGAAGGTGAAGTTGGTTTTCATTTTTTTGAAGCTCATAGTTCCTCCAAGAAGTTTTATTTGAAGGAATTATGCCTGAAACGCAACTGTTTGTCAAGATATTTATACAATAATATCAATATATTAGCTTTGAATAACTGCTTTTTAACCGGAGAATTATTAGGAGAATATAATTGAAAACTATCGCTAGTTGTGCAAAGGTCTCTGTGCTTTTCATAGTTTACCTCGCTTCAATAATATAATTTTTACGGGAATTATTCTTTTAAAATTTAGCATTCATAAATAAAGATTCTTTGTATGTCAAGGAAATCTTTAATTCAAAATATGGGGTATGAGTAGTGTTTATTACAGATTGAAAGAAAGCATACTCAATGGGAAGAATGATTTGTTTCTTTCAGGAAGTAAGATGTAATTTATTTACTTCTCTTTTTCAAGGGGATTGTAAACCATGAGATGTCCAAAATGTAGAGCAGAAAATCGTGATGTCCGAAAATTTTGTGCAGAATGCGGCGCCGATGGCTGGGTGGAGAAGTATGAGAAGGAGTTGGCGTTGATTTGAGTTTTGGGATCTTTTATATAAAGGAGACTGACCAATGAACCTGCCGGAAAGTATCAAAAGAAAATTGGTGTCTGCTGAAGAGGCTGTATCGATTATCACGCCAGAAGAAAACGTTTCTGTTGGGACTGCCTGCGCCACGCCGCGCGTTCTGATTGTGGCTATGGAAGATTCCGGTAAAAACCTCTCCGACCTGCAGATTTTTTATTTTCTCATGGCTCTCTGAGTCTTCTTTCTTATCTGCAACTGGCTCTTCCGTTTCTCCCGAAGCTCTCTGAATTTCTTGTCACTGATGGGACAGCTGGCCGACCTTACTACCCGGGCATCGCTCACTTCCGGTTGATTTCGATATTGTCTTTGCGGCCGCTACTGGAGACTGCGAGCATGATGCCAATGCCGATTGCGATCACTACCCCGATCAATGTCCATGCCACGCCGATACTGGCCAGAATACCCATTTTCCAGAGCGCGGCGACAAGGCCGGCAACCAAGATAACATAACCAATAAGATAAATACCTGTCCACTTCATAAAAACCTCCTGATGAGATTAGACCTTTATCATGCACAAAAATAGTTTGAATCCCGTCATTCCGCAACTGATTGAAACTATCGTTAAATTCGTGACAAGTGCTGTTTGATAAGACAATTGCTCCTGCATGGGTGAAGTATAGGAAGTCCGGTCTTGTATGTCAAGAAAATTGGAAACAAAATGTGTGGTGATGAACTGATGTTTGTCGTCGGGCGTAAATTGTGTTTATTACGGATTGAAAGCTTGCATGTCCATGAAAAATCCTGAATGCTCACTTTCAGGAAGTAAGAAATAAAATTCTGATTCCCGAAACGTCAGAATTGTTGACTTCACCTTAGTTTCAGTAGAGAGCAGTTGCCAGATGCGTGGCAAACATCGAGATAGCGGCTGCCGCCATCAAAATGAATGTTGCCCAAACAAAAACATTTGAAAGTCTGCTGCTCTTATGTTTGCCCATAATTTCTTTATTATTTGCAATCCGTGCGATGAGGAAAATCAATGGTACCGCGATGACACCATTAATCACAGCTGTTACGATAAGAGCCTGGATAGGATTGATGCCAATAAAATTGATCATGAGTCCGATGAGCGTCGCGATGGTGATGACTCCGTAGAAGCCGTGCGCACGCTTCAGTTTTACATTGAGGCCCTCATTCCAGTTAAATGCTTCAGAAAGCGCATACGAAGCCGATGCTGAGAAAACAGGTACTGCAAGAAGCCCTAATCCAATGATTCCGATGGCAAAGATCAATTCAGCTAGAAATCCAGCGTGTGGGAAAGTATGAACCAACGGTTCGAGAGCTTTAGCTGCTTGTGCCGCACTCGTGATATTGGTCACGCCGTTGTGGTTCAATACGGTTGCGGCAACCACGATGATGCACCACGTTACAATTTGCGCTGACAGCATACCAAAGAAGTTGTCGAGCCGAAGCCGTTTCATGAACAATTTGGTGACCGTTGGCTTTCCATTGTGTATTAAACCTTTACTCCGCTCTTCTTCGACTTCCTCAGAAGCTTCCCAAAAAAACATATATGGGGAGATCGTTGTGCCAATGACGCCTGTGATGATAAAGAAGAACGCAGGGCTGAATTCGATGTGCGGGATAAACGTCGCTTTGAGGATCGTAGCCCACGGTTCATGAACGAGAAATACAGTGATGACATAGGAAAATAAAGTGACACAGAGCCATTTCAGGATTCTGGCGTAGGTGCGGTAAGAGGTGAATATCTCCAGTATAAGAACGAGTGCGGTAAAGAAAAGGACAAGCACCACAAAATTTATAGGGATGATGAGTTGCGCTGCGGCACCCATTGCTCCTAGGTCGGCTCCGAGATTAATGGTGTTTGCAACAAGGACTAAGATCAATGTTCCATAGAGAACTTTCTTGCTATAATGTTCCTTGATGACAGCAGCGATCCCTTTCCCTGTTACGGCACCGATCCTTGCACAAGCTTCTTGAATCGCGACAAGGAGCGGGAGCACAAAAAGCGCTGTCCATAATTGCCCGTAGCCGAACTGCGCGCCAGTCTGGGTATAGGTTGCTATTCCCGACGGATCGTCATCCGCCGCGCCAGTAATAATTCCTGGGCCAGCGATCTTCAGAAGGTCCTTTGTTTTTCTACCGAATTTTGCCATATCTTAAAGTATATCATTATCTCAGATTCCTCAATAGAGATTTAGGTTGAAAAAGAAACGGGCAGGGAGAACTGTGAAGTTTTATTCCGAAGTGTAAGGAGTAACGTAATAGGCGATAAGTCGGAGGATGTCTAAGATCAAGGATGGGATGGTTTAATATTAGAGACTTAGTAATAATTTTGGCCGTTTTTTATTTGATTTTTATTAAATTTGTCGCTGAATAGCTTATTTCAAAACCCTGTGAATAGATTAAATATTGACCTCAAAATGTGAGGTATGGAGATGTATCCGCGCTTTTTCTAAAGGGATTTTTTCCCCGGCGTCGAGCGATGAAATATTCGCCTCTCCATATTTCAGGAGTTCTCTCGCCACATCCTCACTCGATGGCAGGTTCTCAAGGTATGACAGGACGTCCGTAAATTTAGCGCGCACTTTCTCAGCCTTCTGCCGCAGTGTTTCAAACGACACCGCGTAATCCCCGATGATGACTCCAAATAACGGCGCGCCGCCCGAAACAGCCTGAAAGTTTAGCAGCTTCATGCAAACAGATTCCTACCGTTTCTTTATTATAAACGTTTTCACAAACCAGGCGATAGTCAAGATAAATACGATTCCGATACCCGAGAGAGACAGAAACCACTTGGTGTTCGTCGCGGTTCCGGAGAGCGCGACGAGCGCGGGTGTTGCGCGCCTGAGGTCGCTCAGGAAGTATATGTGCATCGCATTTTCAATCAGATCGCAGATCCCGGCGATAAACGGTGTCAGAATGATAAAATTGAAACTCGGACTTACGCCGTTGATTTTGAATGTCCTGGCTATTAGCAGGCTTAGAAATATACTGTACCAAATCGGATGGAAATTATCGAAGTAGAAGTGTTTATAATAAATTGCGATTTGGCCCGACGCGATCCAGCCTGAGGCGATCTCTTTGAATGTATCGCTCGACAGGGTTATCTGGAGAGCCAAAACATTGCCCACGCCCAATGGCTGTATGATCGAGCCGATGATGAACTGCGACGTAAAATAGATGATCCCGAATATTATAATGAGAATATTGGAATCGGACTTTTGGCTGATGAAATTTTCCGCTCGTGAAAATATGTTCATAGCTTTTCCTCCTATCGAATCTAAAAGCGCCGATATAACTGCCGCTAGTTTTACGACGTCTATTTAATCAGGAATTGTCTGCACAAACTCGACTTCGCGCGGGACTTTATAGTTGGACAGATATATTTTACAATACCGGATGATTTCTTTATCGTCCGGGCAAAATCCTTTTTTCAGGACAACCTCCGCTTTCACCACTTCGCCGCGCATTAAATCTTTTTTGCCCGATACCCGCGAGTCCAGCACCGCCAGATGGAGATTCAGCACTGTTTCCACTTCGCGCGGATAGACATTAAAGCCGCTGGTGATGATCATTCTTTTTTTGAGTCCGGTCAGGAAAATATAATTTTCATCATCCATTCTGCCCAAATCTCCGGTGTAGAGCCAGCCTTCTTTAATGACAGCGGCTGTAGCCGCTTCATCCTTATAATACTCTTTCATGACATTATCGCCCCGGACGATCACTTCCCCTGTTTCGTTGCGGGGAAGCTCCCGTCCGGTATCATCAACAATTTTGATGTCGATTCCGGGCAGCGGCGTGCCAATGGAGCCGGGCTTCGCGACGGCATCGAATCTGTTTAAAGAACAAACGGGAGAGGCTTCGGTCAATCCATATCCTTCATAAATCCGGACTCCGAGTTTCTGCTCAAAAATTGGTATGAAATCAGCCGGCATGGGCGCGCCGCCGGTGACACAAACTTTCAAAGAACTCAAATCATATTTTAACGCTTTTTCAGAAAAGATCATGCCAATGAAAAGACGCGGCACTGCCGCGATAAAAGTAATTTTTTCTTTTTCGATGGCGCCAAAAAGACCATCCATAGTAAATCGATCCATCATGAATATAGAACAACCCGTCCGAATGGCAAGGAGCATGCTCGTGGTAGCGCCGAAAGTGTGAAACAGTGGGATCAGAGCAAGGCCGACATCGTCGGGTGTTCTCCGCACAACAGATTGAATCACATTGGCCTGTGAACACAGATTGCGATGGGTGAGCACCGCGCCCAGAGGTTTGCCGGTCAACCCCGCCGTATAGACCATGACAGCCGGATCGTCCGGGTCAATCTTTATTGAACACTCCGGTGAATCTTTTAAATTCGTATCTGAAATAAACGCATCGTTTTGATTTACCGAGTCTATCTCAATGACCTGATGGCAGGACAATAGTTGATCTTGGGCAGCCTGATACTTTTTTACCTGGGATGCCTGAGTTATTAAAAGTTTCGAATCCGAATTGTTCAGTAGATAGGTCAATTCCGATGGTGTCGACGACGTGTTGAGAGGAACGACAACCGTCCCGATTTTGAGCGCGCCAAAGTAGCAGTAAACAAATTCTGGAATGTTGGGCAGCATAAGCGCCACCTTATCTCCCTTGCCCACACCTGATTGCTTAATTAACCCGGCAACAGCATTTACGGCGTGATCTAATTGACCATAAGTAACACGCTGCCTTTCGGTAATTAAGGCTGTGCGCTCAGCATGATTCCTAACTGTGTCTTCTAGTAATTGTCTTAGATTAATGGCCTTAACAACCTCCGAAAAAATTGCCGATCACTTAACATAACAACTTGCATTTTTTCAAGCGGATAAAGAATTGCAACAATCTGTTTCTTTTTTTGATAAGATATTGCTTCTGATGAAAGGGAGTATAAGAAGAACTGCCCAGTATGTCAATCACGAATATGATGCTCCAAATCAAGCTGTGGTGATTGCGGTAGAACCCCGCTACGCTGCGCTTCGGGGATAATTCGACTAACGCTTCAAATTTCACTTCGTTCGTTTTCAGCGAGTCTCATTAATACAATCTTCCAGAGCCTTTCTGGTTCGAGACATGTCCCTGGGCTTTACCTCCATGGTGATGGTTGAGCCATACCCCTTTTTCATGAGGGATGCTATAATGGCAGAATAATCCACAATCCCGTCTCCCAGTGGAAGATGGAGATCATCTTTAACGCCTGTTCCGCCACGGTTGTCATGAACATGGAGGTGAGCAATTCTGGAAAAGTGATCTTCTATGAAACGAAACGATGTGTTCTGTTGCGAAAGAAGCTGGGCATGTCCGATATCCAGAGTCATCCTGAGATCAGGAATGGCATTAAATGCCGGTCCGAAACTCTCCGTGCGTTCGCTCAAGTTTTCTATGCAGATAGTAATCCCGTACTCATTGCCATAGTCCACTATCCGGGAGAGCAGGTCCAGCTTCCCGGGGATGAGTTCCGCCGGAGCCCATCTCTGATCGATCCAGAAATGCATGGTCGCCTTGGTAATGTCAAGCTGTCGTGACAGGTCCACCAGGTTTTTAATGCGCGGAAGGAACTTGTTGCGAAGCACATCCACGTCAAGAGGATTATCCTCGTTGGGATAATGGGCAAGAAACGATATGCCGTACGTATCTTTTATTTCCAGGAGTTGAGGAATCCAGCCGGCAACTGTCGCAGGATCATCAAGGGAGATCTCTACGAACGGGTATCCGAACTTTGCTACTTCAAGAAGCTCTTCAATTGTGTGGGCCCTTCCTCCTATAGTGATCATATGGGTTAACCTTTATACCAATTCTAAATCAAAGAGCTATTTTTGTTGGCGTCGTTGTCGGCTTCCTCAATGTATAATCTGAAGGTCACGCGTGTAAAATACGCCTCGTCGCCTCCGCCTAGCCGCCTCAATATCATCTTTGATTTAGAAATGGTATTAGGACTGGAACTTTTTAAAGCCGTCCTTCTTGTTTCAGCCTGTTAACAATTTTCAGTATCTCCGGTATCTTTGCGCTAGCCGCCTTTTCACCCTCAAAAATCGCTTCATTAACTTTATCCATATCGGTGGACCCGATATTCTTCATATTCGGGCGAATCACGATGTCGGCGTTCTTGGTCTGATATTCAGCGATTCTGCCATACATGATGTCTATGGACTTCCTCAGGGTGTCCATAATTCCACTGGGCACATCGGTATTGATACCGCCGGAGATATCCACGGCAATGACGATATCCGCCCCGTTACGGCGCGCCACATCAACGGCCACAGGACTGACCACGCCGCCGTCCATATAGGTGCTGCTTCCGATCTTCCAGGGTCGGAACACACCCGGCACGGAGCAACTGGCATGCACGGCCATACCGGTATTGCCCTTAGCAAAGACAACTTCTTCCCCAGTAGCTGCATTGGTAGCCACCGCATAGTAACGTATTTTCAGTTTTTCTATGGGGGTATTCTGAATGTTTACGTTGATAAAATTTTCGAGCTTTTCACCCTTAATTAACCCGCCATTCCAGATCTTCCAATCATAGTCGATAATATTGTCCCTTTCCATCTTCATGGCGATTCCCTGCAATTCGAAGGCGGTTTTGCCCGAGGCGTATAAGCTGCCTACCAGGCTGCCGACGCTCGTGCCCACAATCATGTGGATGGGAATATTCTGGGCTTCCAGCACCTTCAGTACCCCGATATGCGCAAAGCCCTTGGATGCCCCCGCCCCCAGGACAACCGCAATCGTGGCCGGTTTGGGATGCGCAGGTGGTAGTGGCGGCGTAGTAACGCAAGCAACCAGCATTAAAACCAGAAAAATTATGAGCAGAAATACTTTAAGCTTAGTACCACTCCATGAAGCAAACATTTTTACGAACATATTCTTTATCCTTCCCATCGTGATCGATATACTACAGGTGCATTTCACGTGTTATGATTCATGACTTTTTAAAAACCATGGTATAACCTTTTTCTTGAAATAATTTCAGACAGGCATCCACGACATCTGCATCATAAAGGATACCTTTATTGCGGGAAATCTCATCCAGAGCAAAATCAATTCCCAGTGACGACCGATAGGAACGGTGGGAAGCGATGGCCTCCACGACGTCAGCGACGGACATAATCCGTGCCTCCAGGAAAATATCATTCCCCTTAAGACTCTGAGGGTAGCCGGATCCATCCATCCGCTCATGATGCTGAAGGACGACATCAGCCACAGGCCAGGGGAATTCGATGTCTTTTAAAATATCATGCCCTGACTGGGCGTGTGTTTTAATCAAATTGAATTCCATATCAGTCAGCTTCGTCGATTTGCTGAGAATCTCGACAGGAATGGATATCTTGCCGATATCATGAATGGCGGAGGCAGTAAGGATGAAGTCCCGCTGGTCTGCCGATAAGCCCATTTCTGTGGAAATCGCCCGGGCCAGATCGGATACCCGCTGCTGATGACCCGCAGTATAGGGATCTTTCATTTCCACGATCATAGAGATGGATTGGACTGTGGCGCCCAGAGCTTTTCTCATCCGCTCAAAGCTTTGTTTACGTTCCTCCTCCGCCCGCTTGCTTTCGGTGATATCTTTGATTATAGCCTGGGCACCGACCACTTCTCCATCTTTATAAACTCTTGAAAAGGAACTCTCAAAAAACAACCTTTTTCCCGATTTCGTTATTACTTGTATTTGAAAGCCTGTTATCTTTTCCCCCTTCATACCTTTCTGTAAGCTTTCCATAATCCTTTGATGGTCTTCTTCCTGGACAAAATCGAGGATGGTCATGTTGATCGTTTCCACGCTCTCATAGCCGAGTTTTTCCTTTATGCTTTGGCTTGCAAAAGTGATCTTGCCTTCCAGGTTAATAGTTAAAATGATATCTTGGAAGTTATCTATCAAACTTTTATACTTGCGTTCCGATTCTCGTAACGCCTCATCCGCCTGCTTGCGCTCGGTTGTATCATGGACATTCATGATAAAACCTGCAACAAATGGATTATCTAAAAGATTTTTCCCCAGCCCCTCAAAATAACGTTCCGAGCCATCTTTATGCACTATACGAAATCCATTGGGGATCGCGGAATCTTTTGCCAGAATAGCCGTACCGAAATCACCAACAGCACGTTTTACGTCATCCGGATGAATAATCCTGATCACATTTCTACCGATTAGGTCCTCAGGCTTGTATTCGGTAAAACGCTCGGTAGAACGGCTGCAATATTTTATGTCTCCGTTTTTATCCGTAATGACAATGATGTCTGAAGAGTTTTCTGTAATCTCCTTAAAGTATTTTGCGCTCCCCTGCAGCGCATCCTCCGCCCGCTTGCGTTCGGTGATATCACGGGCGACGGAAATGATGCCGATAATCTTGCCATTGCGCATCATGGGGGATCCACTGACTTCACCATACTTTATGGTTCCATCCTTTGCAATAAACCGATAAACCGTCACCGAAATTGTTTCACCCTTTAAGATCACACTTATATCGGCTATAGCCTGCTCAAAAGATTCCGGCGTGAGAATATTTCCTAAATCAGAAACAGGCTGACTAATGAAATCTTGTGGTTTGTATCCCAGTACTCTCTCCACGCTTGGAGATACGCTTAAAATATTGAGATCTTTGTCAATCGTGTAAATAACATCCGTTACATTCTCAAAACTCAGGCGATATTTGTTTTCACTTTCCTCCAAATCCTCACCCATCCGTTTGCGTTGGACTCTAACTTCTACCTCTTCTAATTCTCTGCCTACTGCCGGACACAAACGCGATAAGTTGTTCTTCATGATATAGTCATGAGCGCATGCACTCTAAAGCCGTCTCCTCGCCGATGGTACCGGATACTATGATAAGAGGAATATCGATATTTGTTTCCTTGAGCAGGGCAATGGCGTGCGCCCCGCTGAATTTCGTCATTTTATAATCGCAAAGGATGATGTCCCATTGCTTTTCTTGGAGGGCTTTTTTCATGGCGGCGGCGGTTTCCACCCTTTCATGCACCGGATTGTATCCGCTTTTTTTTAGTTCACGGATTATAAGCAAAGCATCGTCTTCCGAATCCTCAAACATTAATACGCGGAGTGATTGCGGATTGCTGATGTTAGATGGAGTATTTTTTTTCATACATCTATCTCTATTGTATTCTTTATGCCGGCAACGAAATCTGTGAGGTTGAAAAGTTAACCACTGACTGCCATGACTACTTGATGGTTCTTAATTATAGTCATATGAATCCATCTAACTGATAATATGCGCTTATTTATATATTATGTCAAGTGGACCGCGAGGGAGTAATTATTTTAAAAATTTATTTTCAATTAAATCAACGAGGCGTTGGGCATCGTTGATATCGAAACAAGGAACGCCGATATCCAGCTTTATATCTGAAGCGACGGCCAGCAAATTATCTTCTTTATTGCATAACAAATCACGCTTTAGTTCAGAACGGAAAACTTCAATTTTGGGAAAAGGATTGCCTTTGTAACCTTCGGCAAGAATTATGTCCGCGTCTTTAATATATTTGTCCCTTATTTCGTCCAATGAATGATCATGGTCGAGATCTTCAATCAACGCTATCTGTCGGGCGGATGCAATCACCGTTGTGCAGGCGCCGGCTTTTTTATGACGCCAGGTATCCTTGCCTTCACGATCTATGTCAAATCCATGAACATTGTGTTTGATTGTAGCTACGCGATATCCCCTTTTTACCAATTCGGGAATTAATTTCTCCAATAAAGTTGTTTTACCGGAGTTGGATTTACCGACAATAGATACTATTGGCGTAGTCATATTTTAAAATTATCTCCCGCCTGCTCATTCACTTTTTCAGCAGTCCCGGAAGATGTCCTTCATGTGATTCATAACATATAATTATTTCTTTGCCAATTTGAAGATACGCGTTATTCCCGCTTACTTAATTTTCAACCCAATGCACTTTTCTTACGCTCTCATTTTTTTAAAATCTCCATCATTATTTTTGCGCAGGCGAGAGTGTCGGAAAGGGCATCATGGTGTTGTAAAGAAATATTAAATTTTCTACAAACAGCGGGCAAATTGGTAGGATAAAGATTAAATACCTGTCGGGAAAGTTTCATTGTGCACTGAAAATCAACTTCAGGTACTATAATTTTATGTCTTTCACAACATGCACGCAGGACATTGCTATCAAAAATCGCATTATGTGCCACCGCAAAATCAATTCCCTCAAAAAATGGTTTGATTGATTTCCAATGTTGCTCAAATGTTGGTTCATTTTCAACATCTTCCCAGGTAATTCCATGGATATAAGTGAACATAAAATATTTATAGGGCGGCCGGATAAGAAATGATGCCCTGTCAACAATCTCGTTGTTTTCAACACGGGCCAACCCAAGAGCGCAAGCGCTGTCACGATAATAGTTTGCTGTTTCAAAATCCAGTGCGAGAAAATTCATAAGGCGATATGTTGATATATAAAATTATTCTAATGACCAATTGAATTATTTAATGCCTTTTAAGAAATCCGGGAATGTAAACGCCGGGTGCGGGTATGTGTAAAATCCCTTTCTGGTCTTTTGTCCGAGCTCGCCCCTGTCGACATATTTTTTTATGAACTCCGTGTTCTTGACTTTTATGGGGTCCCCGGTATTTTTCGCCCAAAAATTATTAACGTACCATACGGTGTCCAAGCCCACGCTGTCCATGAGACCAAACGGCCCTATCAACATATGCATAATTCCCATCCAGACCCTGTCTATGTCTTCGACCGACGCAATATCATTGGAGGCAAGCGTCAGGGCGGATTCGAAAAGACCGCTGAACATATAATTAAAGACATAGCCTACGCTCTCTTTATGGAGCACGATCGGGGCAAGGCCGGTCCTCTCGGCGAATTCTTTTACCAGTTCTACGAACTCCGGAGATGTCCCGGGATGCGGCATGACATCAACCACGTTCGTCATGCGTATGTCGTGAAAATGGTAAGCGAGAAATTTCTCCGGCCGACCCGTGGCCTGGGCGATCATTGAAGGCAGGAGCGTTGATGTGTTGGTCGTAAATATCGTCCGCTCCGGACACAATGCGTTTAATTGCCCAAACACTCGGCCCTTAAGCTCGGGATCTTCCGGCACAGATTCGCTCACGATATCGGCGTCCTTTGCGGCCTGGGCCATGTCGACGGTAGTTCTTATCCTGCTTATGGCCTCTGCTGCATTCTCCTGAGTGATCCGGCCTTCTCTGGTCATCCTTGAAGCGATTCTGTTAATCCTTTCCATCGCCTTTTCCAGCATCTCTTTTTTTATATCGTACATCACCACATTATAATCGTAAAGCGCGCATTGAAATCCGATCTGCTGACCCATAGTGCCGCTGCCCACGATAAGAACATTCTTAATTTCATCAACCCTCATAAAAACACTCTCTCCTTGCATTTTAAAATTTTATAATGAGACTCAAATATTACAAACGTAGTGCAGTAATATTTGTTAGTCGAATTATACCCCAAAGCAAGCTTCGGAGTATTGTACCCGTGATCTCCCTCCACGGTCGACCACCCCGCGTATCTTACTACTGAAAATTTTTTGCCGCCTGTCCTACAACTTTTATTTCTTCCCATGCAGAAGTTCGTCACCGAGCTTTGTTTTTTTGCCGGTAATATTTTTCTTGCCCAGCATTCTTAGAATGTTAAGGTCAATCTGAAGTATATTATAGCGAACTTTTGTTTTGAGTTCCCATTTTTTAACTACGGCCGATATTCTTGACTGAAAACCTTCGGCCAACTCATCAAAAATCAATGTCAGCGGCACAGCGGTATTATCCTGCTGATCAAGTTTTTGCGCCGCCTCACGGGCGACGGCACGCATCGTCTCCAGTAAAGAGTCCAACTCCCCTATTTCGCTTTGTAGAGATTTATTATTGTTAATGCGCCGCTCATCTATTTCGAGGATTACGTCCATAAGTTCCGCGCCCATGCCGCCTGTCGCGGCGCCCATCATGACAATATTTTCCACATCGCTGAAAGGAATGACTATGTTCGTGTAAGCCGTGTCCTTTTCGCCCAACATGGAAGAAGCGGGCACGCGGCATTCACGTAATTTTATGCCACCGTGCTGCGAAGGCTTCAGAAAATCAAGTTTCATTTGCGGGCTGACATTGACACCATCGTTAGAATCCGCCACTAGAAAGGCGCTGAATTTTTTTTGTTCCTTCTCTCCTCCGGTTATCGCGACAACGATAAAAAGATCGGCAACTGGCCCATTGGTTAAGTAAGTTTTTTCTCCATTGAGTTTGTAGCATTTGCCGTCCGGAACTGCAGTGGTTGTCAGGAATTTGGGACGCGCTCCGTGCTTTGGTTCGGAAACGGCAAAGGACGCGATTAACTTGCCTTGGGCCATCAGCGGCAAATATTTTCCTCGTTGTTTTTCTGTGCCAAAACCGGAAATCAGATTAATGGCGATAATCTGCTGATACAGCCACGATAATGCCAGCCCCATATTATAACCACTGCGAACGAAAACTTCTCCTGCTTCAGTAAGCTGCCTGAATCCGCCGCCGCTGCCACCTAAATCCTTCGCGATTCCTATTTGAAAAAAGCCTGCTTCACCCATTTTCTGCCAGATGTCCTGGGGAAAATCCTGCGCCGTTTGGAGATCAGCGCAAGAAGCGACATGTTCAATGGCAAAGCGGGATATCCAACTGTATGACTGTCGTGACGGAATCATATTCATTTTATAAAACCAGATCCTCGATAAAGGTAAATAATTGGTTGACATTCCGGCATTGACGCACCTCGTGACAATGATGCATATATGACCTTATTTCACTGTCGCCAGTGCCCCAGAGGTTTTCCTGTTCGGGATTGAGCCAGATTACCCGCCGGCAGCGCTCCCGCATTTGGCCGAGAATCGCGTCTTCAGGGTTCATATAATTGGAGCGGCCATCGCCGACAATGATCAGCGTTGTCTTCTTGGTCAGAAGGTCCATATAGTCTTTCTTAAAATTCCTCAGGGTTTCGCCATAATCTGTTGGCGCGTCATAATGCACATCTGATGCCTCCAATACCAGGCGAATCGCTTCGTTAATCTCATGTTCCTCGAAGACGGAAGTTACTTCCGACAAGTGGTCAATAAAGACAAAGCTGTTAACCTTTTCAAAGCAGTCCTGAAGGGAGTATAACAGATTAAGCATGAAGCGCGCCGCCGCCCAGACGGAGCCGGACACATCACACAGCGTGACAATCCGGCTTTTGCGTTTAGTTTTGCGGCGATATTTGATATCCAAGGGAACACCGTTGTATTTGGCTGACGCCCGCAGAGTCTTTTTCACGTCGAGATTTCCCTTGTTCCTAACGGAATAACGGCGGCTGACAATGTTTTTCAACTTACGCACCAGTTTGTCAATTGCTTCGCGCATTTCTTCCAATTCTTCGAGGGTAAAGGAAGAAAATGACTTCTCCCCGAGTCCTTTGAGCCGCTGTTCATACGTGTTGATTTTTTTAGTGTTAATATCTCCCGGACGCGGCTCGTACATGAGAATGGAACGCGCCGCGTCCACGCGCTCCGCAAAATAAGCGGTAAGATCGCGCCTCGCGGCTGAATCTGTTTTCGCGTAATTTTCCGCAACCAGATCCCTGGCGGCATTGGCGGCTTTATTTATCTGAAGCATCACATTGAGGCGGTTGCCCAGAGGCCCCAGATTAAACCGCAGCATTGTCACTTCTTCCTCCGTCTGAATCCGGCGCATTTCCCGAAGAAGTGCGAGTGGATTTCCCTGCAGAAAGTCCACGACGGCGTCGTAAACAGGATTGTCATGAGGCATCTGTTTGAGAAATTTGGTCACTTTTTTTATTAGATCGGAATAAGATGCGGCCTGTTTCATGTCAGCGGTGTCCATGCGCATTTCATGGAAGAAGAGATAATAGAGCCTGTCAAAGTGCTGCACGTCCTTCATGCTTTTAGCGAAATTGGCGCGAAGCAGCGACCGGAACTGCAGCTCATCGGTCGGGTTGATCAACTGCAATTGATTGAGACTGTCGAGAACTTCCGAGGTTGATATCCGCAGTCCAGCCGCACGACAACAGGAAGCAAATTGTTGGATTAGTTTGACCATAAATTAATTGTCATTGCAAAGCGGCTTTCAGCCACAGCCTGCCCGGCGTATGCCGGGTGGCAATCTAAACGCTCCTGCTGCAAGCCGATAACTGTTCAATAAATAGAACCGTCCCCAATATTTTTGCTTTTTTCAGATTTATCGTCCATGAAAAGTCGCGATAAGCATATAAATCCCCCCTACAAGCGCAGCTATACCAACCTTAAAAGTATTATTAAACGCAAACGGCCCTACAAAAATTTTATCATACATAACTAAGACGCCGTACGGCAACATTAAAAGGCAATGTATTCCTGCAAAAAAACGGAATAATATTTTTCTGATAATATCTTTAGTCATTTTAATTCCCCTAAAAAGTGAGGGGTCAGGTCTGCCTTTGACTGTTGCAAAGGTCAAAAGTGACCATTACTTGACCTTACTTTAAAACCCGATCTAAATTCTTGCGGACTTTTTCCATATCTATCTGGTATTTACAAATGACGTTGAGTGTCTCCGCAAGAACTTCCGGTGTCAGCTCATTGATATTTAATGCAAGAAGCGATTGTGCCCAATCAAGTGTTTCCGAAATGCTGGGACTTTTTTTCAAATCCAGCGTGCGGATTTTACGGATTGCATTAACCAAGGAGTCACAGAGCTTTTCCTCAATTCCCGAAATTTTGAGCCGGACAATGGAAATCTCCGTTTCCCGCGAGGGATAATCAATATAGAGATGAATACAACGGCGTTTAAGAGCATCGCTCATATCACGGTAGTTGTTGGATGTCAGCAGCACAAAAGGAATTTCAATGGCCGTGCGGGTACCCAGTTCGGGAATAGTGACCTGGAAGTCGCTTAAAAGCTCCAGAAGAAAAGCCTCGAATTCCGGATCAGATTTATCCACTTCGTCGATAAGGAGCACGACGGGCTTCTCCGAGCTGATGGCCTGCAGAAGAGGCCGGGGCTGAATAAAACGGTCGGAGAAAAAAGCGTCCTCCTGAGCGGCTATCTGATCGACCGCTTGGATCAGAGTTGAGGCGGAAGAGATGATGTCGTTGAGCCTGTCTTTAACCATTTGAGTATAAAGAAGTTGTTTGGCATATTCCCATTCATAAAGAGCCTTGGCTTCATCCAGACCTTCATAACATTGGAGCCGGATAAGTTCCCGCTCCAGAGAGCGGGCTATAGCCTTGGCCAACTCCGTCTTGCCGACACCTGCCGGCCCTTCGACTAAAACCGGCTTTTGCGTCGCCGCGGCCAGAAAAACAACCGTAGCAATTTCCCTGGAGGGAATATATCCGGCCTTAATCAGTCTTGATTGAACATCCGCAACACTATCATATTCCATGAATAACTTAATCCCTTCTGATATTTTGTAAATAATAGGTGATTTATAATTGTATGTCAATCACGAATAGGAACCCCAACGCAAACTAGAGGTATCAATTCCATTTACGCTTCAAATCCCGTGTCGCCTGGCTCATAGGATAATTCGACTTGCAAGCTTAAGTCACAGATGATCTTTAGGTGGTGCACTTTGTTTCTGAAGCTTGGGTAACTGATCCCGCAGCTTGCTTTGGGGTTCCTATTTGTGGTGTTGATATTTGTGGTTGACTTACCAGACCGTTCTTCCTATACTCCTTTCCGTTAAAATCTATATTTTATTAAATTTTTCAGGAGGAATCTGATGTATCAATTAACAAAGCCAGATAATGTAGTGGAAATACTGGAAAAATCATTTGCAAAATTTCCACAGAGACCTTTTCTTGGGACAAAAAATAAGACATTGCAACAATATGAATGGATCACTTATGCTGATTTCGGAAAACGCGTGGATAATGTCAGAAGCGGCTTGAGTCAGTTGGGTATTAAAAAAGACGATGCCGTCGGTATTATCTGCAACAACAGCACAGACTGGGCGATATGCTTTTTCGCCACCAGCAGCCTGGATGCGCGGTTTGTTCCCATGTACGAAGCCGAGCTGGCACAGGTTTGGAAATACATTATCAATGACGCTCAAGTTAAAGCGCTTTTTATCAGCAAAAAAGAAATATACGCCAAAATAAAAGATGTCCTTTCTTCAATACCCACGTTAAAAAAAGTTATCGTGATGGAAGGCGATGGGCCGGATACACTGGCGGATTTAGAAAAGAAAGGCGCAGCCAAGAAAGTTAAAAGCATATATCCGGATCAGTCTTCGATCTGTATCCTGATTTATACATCAGGAACGACCGGCGATCCGAAGGGAGTGCTTCTTTCTCAGGCCAACATTACGTCTAATGCTCACGCCGTAACGGTTTGCTTCCCTGAACTCAATGAAAATGACTCATCATTATCCATCCTGCCCTGGGCACATGTTTTCGGACTCGGTGAACTTATTGTATACTGCCTTTTGGGCGGGTCCAGCGGTCTTGCGGAAAGCGCAGCGACCATCGCCGCAGATTTAGCCCTGGTGAAACCGACATTCATGACTGCCGTTCCCAGAGTCTTTAATAAAGTATATGACGGATTATGGACGAAGATGAACGAAGAAGGCGGGTTGGCCAAGACGTTATTTGTCATGGGAGTGGAGAGCGGTAAAAAAAGACGGGAGTTGGCAGCACAGGGCAAATCATGCTTTATGACGAACCTGAAATTTAAAATTGCCGACGCGATCGTTTTCAAGAAAATCCGGGCGAAGCTTGGCGGCAGATTAAAGGGCTCCATGACAGGAAGCGCCATGATGAATCCGGAAATTTCTCATTTTTTCTGGGATATGGGTATCCCGCTTTATGACGCTTACGGATTAACCGAGACATCGCCCGGTGCAACCATGAATCGCCCGACGAAATACAAGATAGGCAGTGTGGGTCCCATCATGGGTCTGGGCAAAGTCGTGATCGACAAGTCGGCTGTCGGGCCGGATGCAAACGATGGGGAGATCATCATTTATGGACCTAACGTGATGCAGGGGTATCATAACAAACCTGAGGCCACAAAGGCCGTTATGACGCCGGACGGCGGATTCCGGACAGGCGACCGCGGACGCCTGGACGAGGAAGGCTTCCTGTTTATTACCGGAAGACTCAAAGAACAGTTTAAACTCGAAAATGGTAAATATGTATTCCCGGTAGCCATTGAAGAAGATATCAAACTGAATCATTATATTGAAAACGCCATGATCTACGGGGAAGGTCGTGAATTTAATATCGCCCTAATCATCCCGGACTTTGCGGCCCTGGATAAATGGGCTGAAAAAAATAATTTGCCCAAGGACCATGCAGAGCTGTTGAAAAAAGAGGAGACGAAGAAATTCCTCGAAAATGAAATAGTGAGTGCATTAAAATTAACATACGGAAGCTATGAAATCCCGAGAAAATTTATATTTATTGATCAACCTTTTTCACTGGATAATGGCATGCTAACCCAGACGATGAAACTCAAGAGGCGCGTTGTTCTTGAAAAATATAAGGATCAGCTTGAGGCATTATACGCCAAATAGAATTTAATCACGGGTATAATACCCTCCGCTGCGCGGGATGAATTTAACTTACAAATATTACTGCACTGTGTTTGTAATATTTGAGTTTCATTAATTCCTCTTACACTTAAAACTTTACTGGGTTCGTTTTCAGCGAGTGTCATTAATTCGACCAACAAGCTTCAGTCGCAGATGGCCCCACGGTGACCTTTAGGTTATTTAGGTTATGTACTTTGTTTCTGAAGCTTGGTAGCTGATCCCGCGTCGCTTCGCTCCTGGGATCAATTCAACTTACAGACATTACTGCGCTACGCTTGTAATCTCTGAGTTTCATTGATTCGACTAACGCTTCAAACTTCACTTCGTTCGTTTTCAGCGAGTCTCATTAAAATTGGAGTTTCACCAATGAAATATTAACACGCAAAGTGTGAGCGTGTTGATGTTTGTCGTCGGGCATGGATTATAAGTTAAATGCGGCGGTCCCCTTTATTTAGACTTTTAAACTTTTGTTTCCACGAGATGTATTCCGTCAGTTTCTTGATCGCTTCGCTGGGGGTATTGAATAATTCCACACCCGCTTCATAAGACTCATCTTCAAAGATGACTTTGATCCATTTTACTTTTCCGAGGACAATTATCATTTGGCGCAGGGTCTTTAATGTCATTTCTATCCTGAGGAGGGAATCGACGGGTAAAAAAATATGGGCCTGAATTCTGGCACCGGACACAGAAATATCCTTGCTGTAATTATAGATAATTTTTTCTTTAGGAGGTTTTTCTCCTCCGGAGACGATAGTTATGGTGATCTCGTTCTCCTCCTCCAGTCGTTGCACCCTCCTTCTTTCGTCCATAACGATTCACCCCTCTTTATTTACTTCATAATCCTAGTTTTTTACCCTTCACTCCTGAGAAATCTAAACCCTGAAAAGGTTTGAGGAATTATTATCTCAATAGGTTATTCAAAAGACAAGGATTATTTTGATATTTGACCAGACATTGCTTATTCATATTTGAACTATGAGAAATTCGGTTTTGTATTTCAGTTTGATAACTGATTATATGGATGTTGGGATACCCCCGATATAATCGTTTTAGTATTTCACTTCATTCTGCTGAACAAAACGCTTCCCAGCAAAAACATAATTACGGCAAAGAAAGTGATGACGCCAAAATCGATATAAAAAGGAAACGTGCTCACGTTGAGCAGAGCGCCGCGGACGCCGTCCACTGCGTAGGTCAGCGGATTGAGTTTGACCAGGCTCTGCAGCCACAGAGGCAGCTTATTATCCACCGGAAAAAGAGCGCTGGATAGGAAGAAAAGCGGAAAGACAACAAATGTCGAAACGACCTGAAAGCCTTCCAGACTCTCCAGCATTGAGCCGATAGCCAATCCCAAAGAAACAAGCGCGATTGATGTTATTAGTAAAAATAATAATGCCAGCGGGATTCCCCAGGGATTGACTGAAGGAAATAAAAACGAAAAAATGAAAAGGATAAGAATCTGCAAAGTAACATCCGTGCAGCCGCCCAGCACTTTGCCCAAAAAAATACTGATGCGCGACACCGGCGCTACCAGCACAGCTTTGAGCACATCCAGCTTCCGGTCCCAGACAATATAAAGTCCAAAAAATACCGAGCCGAAAAGCACCGACATGGTCAGTATGCCCGGATAAATGTAATCCCGATAATTGATATCACTGATATTGATGCTGGCTCCCACACCGCTGCCGAAAAGGAACAGCCACATCAGCGGCTGAACAATGCTGGATACGATTCTGCTTTTTTCCCGCCGGAATACTATAAACTCGCGCCACCATAAGGCGTAAATTCCCATTAATTCTTTTTGCAGACGATTATCGTTCATCTTATTTTCCCCTCTGACGGTAACGCGCCACGGAATCAACCCAGCTGCCGGAGTCTTCCGGTGAATCTTCCCGGATATCGTGGCCGGTCAGCTTGATAAAGACATCATTGAGTGTCGGCACTCTTGTTTCCACGCATTCAACATGGGGAATGATGGAAAGCAATTCCGGCAGGTGAAGATGGGCATCCTTCATGGTTATCTCCACAGCGCCGTCATTTAGTTTTACGGCCGTTACATAAGGCAGAGTTTGTATCTTTTGCAGGGGCGGTTCTTTTACCCGAATAACGACAAGATCACCGCCCATGGATTCTTTGAGATTATCCGGAGCATCCATCGCCATGATCTTACCTTGGTCTATAATGCCCACGCGGTCGCACACGAGCTGCGCTTCTTCCATATAATGGGTGGTCAGGACAACTGTAGTCTGCTCTTTTTGTGCCATTTTCTTGATATAGTCCCAGGTGCGGGCGCGTGTCTGCGGATCAAGGCCGAGCGTCGGCTCATCCAGAAAGAGCACCGCCGGTTTATGCAAAAGGCCGCGCGCCAGTTCCAGCCGACGGCGCATTCCGCCCGAATAAGTACGTGTTATATCTTTACTGCGCCCCTTGAGGTCAATAAGCTCCAGCATTTCCGTTATTCTTTTTTCCCGTTGGCCGGCAGGCACACCATAGAGGCGGGCATGAAGTTCAAGGTTTTCATGGCCTGTAAGAACCGTATCCAAAGTCGGATCTTGAAAAACGATGCCCACTTGACGCCGGACATCGGCTGGATTTTTTACGACATCAAAACCTGCCAATGTAGCGCTGCCCGAAGTCGGCCGGATAATAGTACAGAGCATTCCAATAGTTGTAGTTTTCCCCGCGCCGTTGGGGCCCAGGAGCCCGAATATCTCACCTTTCTCGATATTCAAATCGATGCCTCGCACAGCTTGAATTTTGCCGAAGGTTTTAGTGAGAGATTTAATTTCGATGATTGACATAATTAATTTATACCATCTTGCCCCGCTGATGCGGGATAGTTCACTTTACAAACTTTAGCGTGCCTATAGTGACCCTATTGTGCACTTTAGGGTATTTAGGTTATTCGCTTCTAAAGTTTGAGTCTCACTACCTCGCACAGCTTGAATCTTGTCGAAAGTTTTTATCAGCGTTTTGATTTCAATAATTGACATAAAAATTGTCACTTTGATAAGCTTAAAAAAATTACCGAATTAGTGAGCTAGCACACCGGTCCCTTTTATTTTAGAAGAGGGAAATCATGTAACAGGGGCGGGTTTACAGCCCGCCCCCTCAATGCACATGATTAAAAGATGGTATTTGCTTAAACTATTGCTTTGATTTTGCCTTGGGCGTCGATGTTTTCTTGGGAGCGGGGGCCGCTGCGGCAGGATGCTTTACGTCCAGCAACTCCACTTCAAAAACCAGTGTCGCACCACCGGGAATAAACGGCGGTCTGCCTGGGTCGCCGTAAGCGATATCCGAAGGACACACCAGTTTGGCCTTGCCGCCGACTTTCATTTTCCCAACGCCTTCCGTCCAGCAGGGAATAACCTGTCCCAGCGGAAATTCCACTGGCTGACCACGCTTGACGGAGCTGTCAAATTCCTTGCCATCAGTTAAAGTCCCGGTGTAGTGAACTTTGACGATATCCGACGCTTTAGGTTGAACGCCGGTTCCGACTTTGATTGGCTGGTAAATAAGACCTGAATCCGTCTTCTGCGCACCTTTTTCCTTGGCGGCATTCTCTAAATAGGGTTTGTCCAATTCTTTTTGCTTTTGTGCGGCGACCTGCACTCTTGCTTGAAATAATTTATTGATGTTCTGCGTATAGGCTTCAGGCTCTACCTCCAACTTTTTACCGGCGCCGACATCGCTCATGCCCTGCTTGACAAATTCATACTCCTCAACGGACAGGTTAAAAACGGAAAGCTTCTTTGCCAAGTCAGCACCCAGCGCATAGAGGGTCTTCTGGTCTTCAGTTTGCAGCTGGACAGCCCATGCCGGAACAGCCAACAGAAAAACAAAAACAAAAATGATAAGTTTACGCATAAAATTCCTTTCTTGAATTATATTTATTTTGATAAGATATTGTTTATTACTTTCTGAATTATAAAATTGTCTGTCCTGAATGTCAATGAAAAACTTACCCCATGTTAATGCAATATGATTATGTCACCCCCATATTAATCCAATTCAAATGATCTGTCTGTCATTCCATGAAGTGATTGACCGTGTCGCGCAGCACCTCACTCTCACACAGAAAGGACAAATGACCGCAATCACCGGGCAGTTCAAAAGTATCGGCATGAAGGAGCGATAGATATCATGATCCATGATGGCTTTTAGTTGCCATGCCCAATCGTATACATTGCACTTCTTACCAATTGAAATTAGATGATTAGATTTACGAGGACTTAATCCCCGCCTTCTTTTTCATCCATACAGGGGCAACCTTACGACCAGCGAGATTCTGAAACCCAACTGGGAATAACCGTTTAAGCCAGTCCATCACATAGGCATCGGTTCCGACCATGATGCGAAGCTTGTCCTTTTTGATACCGGTGATGATGATCTGAGTCGCTTTGTCCGCCGTGGTTTTCGCCATGGTACGGTTGAAAATCGTAAGGGCTTCATCCCTTCCTAAGGTGGGGTCCGAGGCCTTGTAGAATCTGGAGTTGTTAGCAATGTTAGTTTGGATACCGTCGGGAGGAACACAGGAGACTTTGACGTTGGTATCGGAGAGCTCCTGGGCAAGCGTCTCGGTGAACCCCCTGACCGCGAACTTTGACGTGCAGTAGGGTCCGTTATTGGGGTTGGTGAAAATACCGTTCACGCTGCTGATATTAACAATGTGGGCAGACTGTTGCTTCTTGAGGTAGGGAAGAAACTCCTTACGCCCGTAGATCACACCCCATAAATTGATGCATATGAGCCACTCAAAGTCTTCATAGCTCACGTCTTCCAAGGTCTCCACGATGCCGACGCCTGCATTGTTGATGATGAGATGAACCGAGCCGTGGGCCTTCACCACCTCACTTGCATAGCGTTTGACCTGCTCGCGGTTGGCGACCTCAACCGTGTGGGTGGTGACCCGAACACTCGAACTTCGTACTTTGTCAGTGGTCTCCTTAAGACCCAGCCTCATTTATGTCAGCTATTGCCACATGACAGCCTTCAGCGGCCAGATTCAACGCAAGCGCCCTGCCGATGCCCGAAGCGGCGCCGGTGATGGCCGCGACCTTATCCTTGAGGTCCTTCATTGATGTCCTCTCCTTGCTTGATAAGACATTACTTATTTATTCTTGAGCTATAAGAATTTTTTTCTTGTATGTCAACCACGGATATTATACCCCAAAGCAAGCTTTGAGGTGAATTCAACTTACAAATATTACCGCACTGTGTTTGTAATATTTGAGTTTCATTCATTCGACCTGCAAGCTTCAGTCGCAGATGACCCCACAGTGACCTTTAGGTTATTTAGGTTGTGCACTCTGTTTCTGAAGATTGGGTCTCATTAATCCCGTTTCGCGGGATAATTCGACTAACGCTTCAAACTTCACTTCGTTCGTTTTCAGCAGGTCTCATTAAATTGGAGTTTTACTAATTAAATATTAACCTATAAAAGTGAGGGTAATGTCGATGTTTTGTTGGTAGGAAGCTGCCCTGATTCAATTAATTCATAAGGATTTTATATTCCCAGATTAGAGAGCATCGTGCAGAAGGTATTGATAATACCCACTAGCTTTGGATGAGATACTTCGAATCCCTGAACCGATGAGGTCAGACCTTCAATTGACAAATTAAAAAGCTCCGGACTCTTTTCGCTGCGTGTGGCTTCATGGGTTGATAATTCAGCAAATCCTGCAATGCTTTCCGCCTGCTCATGGTGAGTCTGGGAAAGGCCGGCAATTTCCGTTCTCAGGGTCATCAGGAGGGTCAGGAGCTCGGCTTTGTCACTCTCTTTGACCGTTTTGCTCTGCTCCAGCCTCTCTTCAATCTTGTCAAGACGATCCTGAATCATTTTCTTCCACCTTTATTCGCTTTCATTACTAATATTCCCCGAACATCTCCGCCACACAGTTAAAAGTATACGATGGGTGGTCTTGTATGTCAATTAAATACTGACCATAAAAAAGCAGGTCTTGGGAATGTTCCCGAAAATGGCGCCAACGTTGATGAGGTGACCGGCATTGCACCTGTGATAAAAATCATAATGGCTCATTAGTATTTGCGATATATCCCTAACGAGACAAAAGGACTTTTCCGAGCGTCATGATTTCTGCTTCCTTGGTTCCCTCGTAGAGTTCGAGGATCTTGGCATCACGATAAAATTTCTGCACCTTGTACTCTTCGATGTATCCATATCCGCCGTGAAGCTCCACTGCAAGATTGGCGCAGAAAACCGCTGTCTGCCCCGCAAGGTATTTTGCCATTGCGGAGAGGTGATAATCGGGATGACCGGAATCAAGCAGCCACGCGGCCTTGTACGTAATATTTCGCAGGGCCTCAATCTTGATCCACATCTCGGCAAGTTTTTGCGATGTAATCTGGAATGAGCCGAGCGGCTTCCCGAAAACAGTTCTTTCCTTACAGTATTTGACTGACTCGTCCAAACATGCCTGGGAGAGTCCCAAACCCTGACCCGCCACCATCACCCGTGTTGTGTCGAAAAAGTGCATAAGCTGGTGGAATCCAGCCCCTCTCTTGCCGATAAGGTTCTCTTTGGGAACCCTCACCTCATCGAGTGCTATCTCTGCCGTGTCGCTGGCCCTGATCCCCAGCTTACCTCTGATCTTGGTCTTTGTGATCCCCGGTGCATCGGCAGGTACGATAAATTGACTGAAGCTTTTGTGAACTTTCTGGTCGGGATCGGTAATGGCCTGAACCACCATCCAGTCACACACGGTGCCGTTAGTGATGAACATTTTATTGCCGGTGATTACATATTCGTCACCATCCTGGACAGCCCGTGTCTTGTAACCGGCCACATCCGTACCCGCGTTCGGCTCCGTGTATGCTCCGGCAAAGACCTCGTCTCCGGCACAAACCGGAGGTAAGTATTTCTCTTTTTGCTCTTTTGTTCCATAGTAGTGAATATTCTCACATCCGAATGTGGCCGCAATGATGTTCAGACCTATGCCCATACATACCCGGGAAATCTGTTCTGTTATGATGGTGTTACCGAGAAAACCTCCGCCACTTCCCCCAAATTCTTCGGGTATCCAGCAGCCGATCAAACCGTTAGCGCCAGCTTTCTTACGGATCTCAGGGGTATACTTTTCTTCCTCGTCTGCCTTCTGTGCCGCAGGCTCTACTTCCTTGACAGCAAACTTGTAGGTCATATCGGCGAGCATTTTCATTTCGTTGGACAATTCAAAATCCATTGTTATCTCCTTTCAATATTTATAATGGTAATATATCATTTATAGTTCTGGTCTCTCAGAAGCTCCCTCGCAATGACCAGCCGCTGTATCTCAGATGTACCTTCATATATGGAAGTCGCTCGTGCATCACGATAGAGCCTCTCTACCTTGAAATCCTTGAGATAGCCGTACCCGCCATGGATCTGCAACGCGAGATAGGCGCTCTTGTTCGCCAATTCCGAAGCAAAAAGCTTAGCCATGGAGGCCTCTTTTGTGAAAGGCATGCCCTGGTCTTTTCTCCAGGCAGCGGACAAGGTAAGTAAACTCGCCGCCTCAATCCCTGTCCCCATGTCAGCGATCATCCACTGAATGGCCTCAAACGAGCTGATGGCCTTGCCGAATTGTTTTCGTTCTTTGGCATATCGGATACTTTCATCCAGACAGGCGCGGGTGATGCCCAAAGCCTGCGATGCTATACCGATGCGGCCGCTATCGAGGGCTGTCATAGCTATCTTGAATCCTATACCTTCCTTTCCAAGAAGGTTTTCCTTTGGAACCTTGCAGTCCTCGAAGAGAAGCTCTACTGTATTGGAAGCCCTCAACCCCATCTTATCTTCCCGCGTGCCTATGGAAAATCCGGATGTGCCCTTCTCAACAATAAAAGCTGAGAGACCTTTACTGCCTTTTTCCGGACCGGTCCTGGTAATGAGATTCACTACATCAGCATATTGTCCGTGGGTAATGAAGGTCTTTGTCCCGTTGATCAGATAATAGTCTCCTTTATCCTCTGCCTTTATAGAGAGGCTTCCGGGATCTGATCCGGCACCGGGTTCAGTGAGAGCAAAACATCCAAGCAACTCTCCCTGTGCAAGCCCAAAAAGATATTTAGCTTTCTGTTTTTCATCACCGAATTTTAGTAACGGCTCGGTAGAGAGATTGGCCACAGACATTGTCACTGCAGTTGATGCACACGAATAGGCGATTTCCTGGAGTGCCAGGCAGTAGCTTACCGCACCGGCGCCAACTCCACCATACTCAACAGGCACCATCATTCCCAGCAGGCCGAGTTCACCCATCTTCTTTACCACATCCATTGGGAATATTTCTTCCTTGTCCCTTTTGGCAGCCACAGGCTCTAATTCCTTCCTGGCAAAATCTTTAGCCATGAGTCGGACCATTTTCTGTTCTGCAGTCAGTTGAAAAGACATGTCCCCTCCTTACGGCACATATATGACAACCAGTAGCTCTGCCTTTTCCGAGGTTGGATTGCTGAGCTTATGGGAAAGGGAGGAATCAAAGCCGATGCATTCCCCTTTCTTCAAGGTTGAAGTGTTCTGACCCACCTGAATCGTAAGACCACCATGAAGGACATAGATGAATTCTTCGCCCTCATGGTGGTACTCAACACCTTTATGTTCGGTTTCCGGATCAATAGTTACACGATAAGCCCTTAAGTGTTTTTCCTCTCCTGGCGTGGTAAGAGGTGCATACGCATACGATGCAACTCTCTTCTTGTGGCTCTTTGTCCTTTGCTTGGATGCTTCTTTATTACGATTTTCCTGTAATTGATCCATATCGACCTTGAGGACGCGCCCCAACTGGAGAACTACCGCGACAGGCGGGGCTGTTTTTCCTTCCTCAATTTCTTTCAGGAAGTCAACCGTATAACCGGTATCGTGCGAAAGAACATCCAAACTGAGACCTTTTGCTTCTCTCAGTCTCCTGATTCTTCCACCAAAGGATTCTTCGGTTTTTTTTATCATACATCTCCCTTCATATCTTTATAAGAGTACAGCGAGCTGAAATGAATTATTAAGAGTATATCAGCCATTGATGTTACTGTGTAAAGACATATCATATTATGTCTGTATTTGGTCACCATAATTAAAGAACTTCCTTTTTTGTGAAACTACAATTCCGAAAGCGGCGCATATCGGAATTGCTAAGTTGAACAACCCCGCAAAGCGGAGGGTATAAAAACCAGAAACTTGCTTCGAGTTTTTATACCCATGGTCGCGGTGGGAGTATAGGAAGAACGATATTGTGTGTCAAGAGGATTTTGGCCACAAAATGTTCTGGTCATAATTGTGTTTGTTACGGATTGAAAGAAAGCATGTCCATGGAAAATCCTAAATTTCACTTACAGGAAGAAGTCGATTATTGATTTTACCTACAACTAAATACTTTGTACCGATATCATAATTTGAGTATTTAAATAAGAAACATACATAACGGAAATAAGTTTTATGCTCTTTGAATCCTCTCATCCGTCACCTCCTATAAGAACTTCTTAACTGGACAATTTATGTCTACAAGACAGGATATATTATGTGTTTTTACATTATCTTCAATTACCCTTGCCATATAGACGGGAACTCATTATATTATAACAAAAGGTGAGATTATGAAAAATAGATATTCCCCCATTTTGGTGATCATCTTGGTGTTTGGACTTGTATGGGTATTTTTACTTGCGACTGTCATGACTGAGCAAAAGAAAGGAGGAAAAATCATGGATAAAAAAACAATGGTGGAAGATGCTAAGAAAAAGATGACTTCACTTCAGTGCGATGTAGCTTTTGGAAACGCTACGGAGGCTCCTTTCAAAAACGATTACTGGGACAACCATCGAGAAGGGATTTATGTAGATATTGTGTCGGGGGGAGCGCTTTTCAGCTCTTCAGACAAGTTTGATTCTAGTTCTGGATGGCCTAGTTTTACCCGACCCATCGAAAAAAAAGTTGTGTTTGAAAAGGCTGACAATAGTAATTTTATGAAGCGGAGAGAAGTACGAAGCACAAAGGCGGATATTCATCTAGGACATGTTTTTGACGATGGCCCGACTCCAACCGGTCAGAGGTACTGTATAAATTCTGCGTCATTAAAATTCATCCCGAAGGAAAAAATGGCGGAATCGGGGTATGGTGATTACTTATATTTATTTGCCGATAAATCCGCGCGGAATACGGAAACGGCGATATTTGCTGCTGGTTGTTTCTGGGGGGTGGAAGAGTATTTCAGCCGTGTAAAAGGAGTAATAAAAAGTGAGTCCGGCTATACCGGAGGGACTAAGAAAAACCCCACTTACGAGGAAGTTTGCACTGGTAAAACGGGGCATGCCGAATCTGTTCGGATCATTTTTGACCCGAAGGTGGTAAGTTATGAGAAACTGCTTCAGCATTTTTGGGAAATACACGATCCCACGAGTTTAAATAAGCAGGGCAATGATACAGGCAGTCAATACCGATCCGCCATATTTTACACTAATCCGAAACAGGAGACGGTAGCAAAGGCCTCTTTAGAGAAATTGGCAAAATCCGGCAAATATTCCCAAAAAATAGTCACAGAGATTTTACCGGAAAAAGAATTTTATTTAGCGGAAGAATACCACCAAGACTATTTAAAGAAGAATCCTCACGGTTACTGCCATATCGATCTGAGAAAAGCCACCAAGGAATGATCCTCTAAAGAGTGCTTTATTTTATCCAGTCCGGCGAAGACTGTATGTTAAATTAGAGTTCAGCAGTTTTTTGATTTTTTCCGATTGAAAGCTTGCATATGCATGAAGAATGACGATTTGTGGATTACAAGGAAGAAAGACTTGCTGTTCATCTTTAAATCTGCTGTCAAAATAACTTCGTCTTAATAGCCCATAAGGACATGGTTTTAGTTTGATAAGAACTTACTTTCACGGGAAGGGAGTATTAGTAAGTTGTAATTGTATGTCAATGAAGAAATGACCACCGAAAAGCAGTTGCTGGCGGCTGATTTAAACACATCGTTACAGATGTATCCGGAAAAAGTAAAATCTTTTTTTACTTATTTACCGTAACAAAAGAACAATTCTTGTTGACTTCTACGCGGTTTTTTCATTAATTATATAAAAATTTTCTAAAAGTTGCCTATGCTTAACATTGATATTGAAAGTTTAATCCCGCATCGAGAGAAAATAAAAATTATCAGTGGAATTCTGGAAATAAAAGAAAACACTGCTATTAGTACCGCTACTGTAAATCCTAATTGGCCTCTTTATGACGGGGACTCTGTAAATTCGCTGGTCTTAATCGAGGCCATTGCCCAAACCGCGGCCATTGTTGATGGTTACAAAAGAAGACAGCAGGGGAAAGATGGCGCTAAGGGCTGGCTTGTCGGTATCAAGAACGCCGAATTTAAGGAGAAGAAAATTCCGGTAAATACAAACTTGATTGTCATGATTGAAAACAAGTATTCATTTGATCATTATGGCGTGTTGGAAGGAACCGTTAAAGCCGACAAAAAAGTGCTGGCCACAGTCACTCTTCAAGCCCTGCGCCTGAATGAAGATAACAAGTAATTATTTTTAAGGAGCGCGATTAGAAAATGGATGAAAAAAAAACAGCGATAATTACAGGCGCGAGCCGCGGCATCGGTCGGGCCACAGCCGTAGAATTGGCAAAAACCGGGTATTTCGTAATTATAAACTTTAAGTCCAATGAAACAGCAGCAGCGGAAACATTAAAGCTCGTGCAATCTGCCGGTGGAGACGGAGAAATTTTTCAATTTGATATCGCCGATACGGCACAAACTAAAGATGCTGTTAAAGCAATTGTCGAACGTCATAAAAATATTCAGGTGCTCATTAACAATGCCGGAATTAATGCCGACGGTCTTTTCCTGCTGATGGGAGAAGAAGAATGGGACAGTGTCATCAACACAACGCTGAAGGGTTTTTATAACATCACAAAACCTGTTTTGCGCGAAATGATCCGACGCAAATGCGGTTCCATCGTTTCGGTTTCTTCCCTTTCGGCATTGATACCTAATCGCGGACAGGCAAATTATGCCGCGGCCAAGGCGGGAATAATTGCCGCTTCCCGCGCGCTGGCCACGGAAGTGGCGCGCTTTGGCATTCGTGTTAATCTCGTTGCCCCGGGTTTAATTGAAACCGACATGATCAAGGACGCGCCGGTTGCCGAAATCAAAAAAATGATTCCCATGGCACGTCTGGGCAAGCCGGAAGAGGTAGCCAACGTCATTCGCTTTTTGTGTTCTAATGATGCCTCTTATATGACGGGACAGGTCCTGGGCATTAATGGCGGAATATGCTGATGCACACTCGCTGCAATTTATATATTTTTGTTTGTATTATTGTTGGGGCCTTTTTAGCTTTGGGCCCGCTAAATTATGCCTGGGCGAATGATTTTGAGCAACTGCGCAGGGAATCGGCCAATATCAAAACCATCCAGGCCCATTTTGTCCAAAAGAAATCCATGAAAATTTTATCTAAGCCCCTTATCTCGGAAGGCCGTTTTTATTATGCGGATCCCAATTCTCTCCGCTGGGAATATTTCAAGCCTTTAAGAAGCATCGTCATTGCCTATAAAAATAATACCAAACGCTACATTGCTTCCGGTGGGAAAATGGTGGAAGACAAGACGGGCGGCGCGCAGGCAATGAAGATAGTGCTGGGTGAAGTAGCCGGCTGGATGAGCGGCAGGTTCGATCAGAATCCGTCATTTGCGGCAACCATTAATGAAGGAGCAAATACCAGAATCACGCTGAAGCCCGCGGAAAAAAGCATGACCGGCATGATTGAGAAAATCGAGATTATCCTTTCTAAAAAATCAGCAACTGTTCAGTCTGTAAAAATTACTGAAAGCGCAAATAACTTCACGCAGATAAATTTCGACAACGTGGAAATCAATAAAGCGATTAACCCCTCAGTATTTCAGGATGCACTATGAAGGGCATACCTTTTTTAATATTAACCATTGTTCTTTTCTCCTGCCAGACATTGCCGTTGATTAATTCACCCTTTTCTCCGGCGGATGAAAAGGCTTTAACTTGTCCTTCTCCTTTTTTAAAAGAAAAGTACCGGCTGGTGCACGCCATAGAAACCCGTGTGGCCGGCGATACGCGGGGTGTAATTATCGGCATTACCTTGGCCGATCCGTCTACACGCTTTGTCTCCTGTGCCATCATGACCGCGGAAGGAATGGTGCTGTTTGAAGCCGAGTCCGGCCCGGGCACGCTCAAAATCACTCGGGCGCTACCTCCTTTCGATTCTGAAGATTTTGCGAAAAATATGATTGAAGACATTAAACTGATCTTTTTTACGCCGGAAGGGAAAATTCAGAAGAAAGGTAACCTTCCCGATGGAACAGCCGTCTGCCGTTACCTCGAAAGAAACGGTGATTGGATTGATGTAATTACCGATAAATCGGAAGGCACCGCAATTAAGCGCTACTCATCAGTCGGTATTCTAAAGCGCCAGGTCAAATTTAACAAGACGGCGGGAAATATTTATCAGAGCATTGAACTGCAGGCAAACGAGACATTTAATTATTCGCTGTTGATGACTCTCATTGAAGCCCAACCGGTAAAAAGCGAATAACTGCAAAAAGAATAATCCAGGGAAATTAAAAAATGAGAAGTCCTGTAGAAGGTAAAAATATTGTTATCATCGGCTCCGGTGTCGGCGGGCTGAGCGCGGGTATTATTTTGTCGCTTTTGAATTTCCGCGTAACGGTTGTGGAGAAAAATCCGCTGCCCGGCGGTTTGATACGTTCTTACCGTCGTTCGGGATTTGATTGTCCTGTCGGCGTGCACTATGTCGGCGCTCTGGGCAAAAACGAGCTTTTAGGAAAAATGTTCCATATTCTGGGCATACCGGTTGATGAGCTGTTTACCCCCATGGGACAAGAAGGCATCATCGACCGTTATATTTTTGATGATTTAATTTTCGATTTGCCCACAAGCATTGACGCGTTGGAAAGAAACCTGAGAAGCACTTTCCCTGAAGACACGGCGGCTCTGAACATAATTATGAAAAATTTGCGCGAAATTTCCCGGCGCATGTTGGACCCTTCTTTTTTGCTCAACCAGGGCGATCCTTTCCAAAACATGGATTATTATGAATCCATGGGAAAATTATTAGACAATCTTCATGTCTCCGCGCGATTACGGAAAGTATTATCCATGCCCTGCAATCTTATCGGCGTGCCGCTTATCGACTGTCCGGTCATTTTCCATCACATGGTTTTGGCCAGCTATTTGTTTTCTTCCTGGAGATTGAAGGAAAGCGGCAGCAAAATGGCTGAAGTCTTTGTCCAGCGTTTTCAGGAGTTAGGAGGCTCGCTCATCCTGAATAATGGCGTCAAAAAAATATCGCTGGTTGAGGGCAAGGTGGCCGAAGTAATATTGGAATCAGGGACTAATTTGCCGGCTGATGCCGTTGTTGCCGCCATACATCCTAAGGTATTGCTTGAATTACTGGATGTCGATGCTTTACGCCCCTCTTACCGGAAACGCATATCAGGCTTGAAGGAAACGGAAGGAGTTATCGCGGTTCAGATAAGCGTAGATGCCGCTGCACATCCCGAAATTAATCATAATATTTACCGGCTCCATAGAAATGAAAACGGTATTATCGAAGAGGGAGTGTTTTACCAATTGCGTGGCGGCAATTCCCATGGTTCCAATTTGCTTTCTATTATTACGAAATCATCATACGGCGAGTGGATCCAATGGGAAAACACGATTTCCGGCCAGCGCGGCAAAACCTATGAAGAAAAGAAACTGAGCATCGCCAACAGTCTTCTGCAAAAAGCGGAGGAAATTTTTGGAAACTTGAAAGATGCTCAAATTCTGGATATATATACCACTCTCACTATCAGGGATTATGTAAATTGCCCTGAAGGCGCCTGCTACGGAGTAATGCGCTCGGCACAGCAGTTGCTCAAAGTTGTTTCGTTAAATAATATTTCCATTCCCGGCCTCTGCCTGGCTGGACAAAACGCTTTGGCGCCGGGAGTTTTAGGCAGTATCATGGGTTCTTTTAACGCGGCCAGACAAATTATCGGCGCCGAAAGATTCGCTCAGGAAATCAAGTGGGACATGTAATACCAATTCTAAATCAAAGCGCTATTTTTGTTGGCGTCGTTATCGGCTTCCTCAACGTATGTCCAATACGCCTCGTCGCCTCCGCCTAGCCGCCTCAATATGATCTTTTATTTATAAATTGGTATAATCAATATAAAACATTGAAAAGCAACGCGATATTTGTTAAAAGCGGCATAACTAAATTCAGAAAGCTAAATCCAAATCTATGACACGTCAGGAAATAGAACGCGAAGTTAAAACCATTTTTCAGCGGGAGTTTGAAATCGAAAACCCCGGCATGGATGATGATCTGCGGGAAACATACGAATTCGACAGCATTGATGCCATTGAACTTTTATTGGCGATAGAAGTTTTTTTGGGTTATGAGATTACTCAGGAAGAAAAAAAACAAGCCATAAATATCCGCACGATTAATCAGATTTGCGACTATATTGAAAAGATTGCCCTAACAAGAAAACTTTCACCGGTAGTAAAATAATTTATGGAACGCAGAGTAGTTATTACAGGTTCTTCAGCGATAACGCCTATTGGTCATGGAAAAGATCAAATAGTGGAAAGCCTGTTAAATGGCACCTCCGGTGTAAAACCATTGCGCGAAGATGAGTTCCTCGGCCGCTATATTCACTCCCGTGTTTATGGAACAGTAGATTATCCTGTTAATTACGATTTTAAAAGAGCGCACCGTAAGACCATGGGACCGGTGGCCTATTACGCCTGTCAGGTGGCCAAAGAAGTACTGGAGCAGACGGGGCTCACCGAGGATTTTATCACGTCAGGAAGGTTGGGAGTGGCCTTTGGTTCTATTCATGGTTCTCCGACAGTACAGCGAAATATTTACCGCACCTTTTTTGAAGCTACGGAAAAATCAGCGGTACAAGGAATCGGAGCCGTTGATTATCTGAAATCAATGGTGCATACAACGGCCGTTAACATCACGAAGATGTTTGGCATTACCGGCCGCGTCATATCTTCGGGAACCGCCTGCACAACGAGCTCTCAGTCGATAGGTTATGGCTATGAGTCTGTCAAATTCGGCATGCAGGACGCCATGCTTTGCGGCGGCGCCGATGAATATGATACAATCACCGTGGCCGTTTTCGATAATCTGTTGGCGTGTTCCACTGCATTCAATTCCGAGCCGCACAGAACTCCCCGTCCGTTTGACAAATTGCGCGACGGGCTTGTGGTGGGGGAAGGCGCAGGCGCGGTAATGCTGGAAGAATATGAATTTGCCAAAAAACGCAGCGCGAAAATCTTAGGCGAAGTCATCGGTTTTGCCTGCAACAACAACGGCGGCGATCTGATTTTGCCGAACTTAAAAGGCATAACCAATACACTCAAACTCGGCGTGGAAAACGCCAAAATTAATGCTCAGGATGTTGATCTGATCAGCGCTCATGCCACCGCCACAAAGATGGGCGACATTATTGAAGCACAAGCCATCAGCGACGTCTTTGATGACAATCCTTATGTAGTGGGTTTGAAAAGTTATACCGGTCATACGATGGCCGCTTGCGGCGCCATTGAAACAATTATGTCTCTTTACATGATGCAGGACGGATTTATCGCGCCGACATTGAA
>CAVQCU010000012.1:0-12361 GCA_963710995.1 uncultured delta proteobacterium | reverse complement strand
AGTAACTCGGCAAACTGAAAAAGGATTCCCGCATTGTGGTTTTTACACACCGGCCGCTATTCGATCTCTACCCCGACTGGGACTGGTGGACGCGCGACGGCTCCAAAGCCATCGATCTTCTCATGCCGTATAAAAACGTAACGGTCTTTTACGGTCATATCCACCAGGAGAACCACTTTAACACAGGACACATAGCGCACCACTCAGCCAAGAGTCTTATCTATCAGCTTCCGGCGCCGGGCTCGCTGCCTCAACGTGTGCGGCTTCCATGGGATCCCGCAAAACCGTATGAAGGATTGGGATTCCGTAGAGTTGAAGCAAAGATAAAAAAAGCCGAATACTTGATCAAAGAATTTCAAATTAAAAAAGGATGACAATTATGCCAACAAAAAATAATCCCATACTATTAATTACCTTGATCATCGTATTGATGTTCGTTTTTTCCACTGGGACAATATGTGCGGCTGATCAAAAAGAAATTGTAATTAAAATAACGGCAAAAAAATTTGAATACTCGCCTAACTCGATCAAAATAAAGAAAGGGATTCCAGTGATTTTAGAACTGACATCCCTTGACAGACTGCACGGATTTAATTGCCCGAGACTTGGCATTAGAACGAATATTGAACCGGGGAAAGTCAGCCGGGTTCGAATTTTAGCGCAGAGGGCCGGGGTTTACGAATTCTACTGCGATGTATTTTGTGGCAGCGGTCATGAAGAAATGACCGGGAAAATTATAGTTGAAAACTAAATAAAAACGGGGAGGTACTTATGAAAATTTATATTTGCCAGGTTTGCGGACATATTGCATTCAACAATCTGCCGGACGTATGTCCGGTCTGCGGTGCGGAAAAAGATAAATTTTTACAAAATGACGCAATTTTTAAAGAATCCATTAAAAAGAGCCCTGAAGCTGAGATTAAACACGTTCCTTCTATCGCTGTTAATGATGAGAGTTGCAGCCTTATCCCGGAATCCAGTTGCATGGACGTGGTTGTAAGAATTGGCAAGGTAATGCACCCGATGGAAGAAAAGCACTACATTCGTTTCATAGATGCTTATCAGAATGATAAATTTATAGCCCGGATGGAACTTACGCCATTAAGTGTATATCCGGCAGCATGTTTCCATTTGAAAGAAGCGGGAGGCAAAATTACTATAGTCGAGAACTGTAGTATCCACGGCTATTGGAAGTCCGAGATATAGACGAAAAGAGCAGATAGTAGGTAAAGGTCGAATTTATGAAAGTTATTATTGACCGTGACTTATGTCAGGGAATCGGGAATTGTGTGGCCATAGCCTCCGGAGTTTTCAACTTGGACAAACAAAATAAAGCAGTCGCAACAAATACGGGAGCAATTTGTGCAAGCTGATGAATCATTGGATTATTTTGGATTGATGTGTCCGATGCCGATCATAAAAACGGCTCAAGCTTTCAGGAAGATGAAGATAGACCAGGTACTGGAGGTAATTGCGACTGATAAAGGTATCAAGCAGGATATGCCGGTATGGTGCAAAACCACAGGAAATAAATGCCTCTCTATCGAAGATAAAGGTGAGGAAATTATGGTTTACGTCAAGAAAACCAGAGAATAAATGAACTCTATAATGAAAAATGGGAACAGCCTAAAGCAGCCGGCGGTGTTCATCAGACGCACAAAAGCAGCTCTTCATCTTATTCTCAATCGCCCCGAAGCGATTAACAGTCTGACATTGGAGATGTTGCAGATCATTGCAACCGAAATTGATAAGGCCGGGTCTGATAAGGCTGTAAAGCTTGTCATTTTCAGCGGAAGTGGTGCAAAAGGTTTTTGCGCGGGCGGAGACATAAAAATTATGGCACAGGCTGTTATTGAAAACGATATCGAACCGGCAATGCGTTTTTTAAAAGTCGAGAACGAACTTGATCTGGCCATTCATTGTTTCCATAAACCTTTTGTAATATTTGCTCACGGTGTTACCATGGGCGGCGGTCTCGGTCTGTCCGCCGGTGCCGATATTGTGGCGGCGAACGAAACCACACGCATGGCCATGCCGGAAACCCGGATCGGTTTTTTCCCTGATGTAGGTTCCACCGGTTGGCTGTTCCAAAAATGTGGACGAGGTTATCCCGAATTCCTGGGGCTTACCGGATATGAACTGCAAGGCCCAGAATGTGTACGCATCGGCCTGGCCGATTGTCTGATCCCTTCCACGCGCTTTAATGAGGCGCTCGACGCTGTAATCGAACGTTCCCCCGAATTGCCGTCCGTCCGTGAGGCCGCAGCCGCAGCACTGACGGAAATCTTAGACCCTTTTATGCAGCTGGAAATTCCTGCGAAGAAAGACATGGACAGCTGGATTGAAACATATTTTGCCGGTAAGACTTCTGTGCTCGACCTTCTTAAGGATTTGAAGGCATGCAGCACCCAAAACGATTTGTGCGATGGAGTCTTCACCAGGCTTTCGGAACGCTCACCTCTGGCGGTTGTGACCACCTTGCAATGTCTGCGCCGTGATGAGCACAAAGAACTGGCCGAGGTCTACAAATCCGACCTTTCAGTTGCCCGCTTTCTCATGACCCAACACGATTTCCGCGAAGGTGTGCGCGCCAGGCTTATCGACAAAGATGACCACCCGCACTGGGACCCGGAAAGCTTCGAACAAGCCACACGGGTGCTGGACAGTCAACCCACCATGGACCGATAATGATAGTTTAACTGTTTCTTCTTTTTAGGCGGCGTTTCGGCGCAGCGTCAATCGGAACGCTGTTAAGTGAGTAGCAGAACGTCGCTCCTTTTCCCTCTTCTCCATTGGCCCAGATCCGCCCACCATGCCTGTTGATGATCCGCTGGACAATCGCGAGTCCTATGCCTGTTCCCTCATATTCTTCACTGCTATGCAACCGCTGAAAGACGCCGAAGAGCTTGTCGTAATGAGCCATATCGAATCCTGCGCCATTATCCTTAATACAATAGACCGTTTTGCCGGACTCAATGTAGCAACTCATTTCGATCATGCCTTGTTTTTTATTTTTTGTAAATTTAACGGCATTGGACAAAAGATTGAACAGCACTTGTCTCATGAGGGTATGGTCTCCATATCCAGGTTTTATCTTTTTGATCTTGAATTCTATGTTCTGTTCCTTATTTGCCGCCTTTATTTCCTTCCATACTTCCCTGGCAAGTTTGTCCATATCAATTACGGAAATGCTCATACTGGTTTTTTGCACCCGGGAAAAAGAAAGAATATTCTCAATCAGAACTCCCATAAGCTTGACATTGTCTCTGATCAGGTTGAATTGATGCCTTGTTTTTTCATCAAATTTATCTTCCTGCTGTCTGAGGATTATCCGGGAAAAACCATCTATGGCCCTAAGAGGTGCACGAAGGTCATGGGAGATAGAGTAGCTGAAGCTTTCTAGTTCGCTGTTGATTTCCTCAAGCTGGACTTTGCGCTCCTGCAATTGTGCCGCCTGTTTCGCCAATTGATCTTCCGCGGCTTTGCGTTCGGTTATATCGTGCGCCACGTGCACGGAGCCAACAAGCTTTCCCGCAAGGTCAAAAATAGGTGTTGTGCTAACTAGAAAGTAGCCTCCGAGTTGAGGTTCATGAACCTCAACGATATGCTGTTGACCGTCTCGGCAGGTCAGGCTGTGGGGGCAAAACGCCGGCGATTCGGACAATCCATGGACGACTTCATGGCATGCCAGCCCTGCACAGCATTCGACGTCGACACCCAAGCGGTTTGCCATGGCTTTATTTGCACGGACAATTCGATGCCTATCATCCAGAATTGTGATCAGGTCCGGAATCGTGTCGAAGGTTCTTTCCCATTCTTCCTTAGCCCGGAGGATAGCTGCCTCGGTCCTTTTGTGCTCAGTGACATTGCGAAAATATCCGATGATACCTTCGACCTGTCCGGCCGGACCAAGCTTTGGAACATAAGCTCCCTCAAAATACTCAAGCTCACCATGTGGATTCCGAAGCGATGATTCTAATGGAACCGAGTTGCCAGTTTCCAGTACTTTCCGTTTAATCGTCGTTAGTTTATCGGCGTCCCTTAGTTCAAGGATGTCATAATCTGTTTTTCCCAGCATATCGGTTTGGGTAAGGCCGAGTTGCGGGTTGATAACAAGTTGGTAGCGCAGGTCGCGGTCTTGCATCAGGATGTGATCGGGTGTATTGGAGGCGATGGCGTGAAGGCGCTCCTCACTTTCCCGCAGCGCTTCGCGCAACCTGATCGCCGTGATGCCGTACGAAAGATCATTAGCTAATTCGGCAAGCAGCTTCTCTTCATTTTCGGCGAAAGAATCCGGTTCTTTGGAGTAGATGGTCAATGCGCCGAATGCCTTATCGCCGACCATCAGTGGTAAAACTATTGACGATGCATATCCCCGTTTGATCGCCTCTTTTCTCCAGGGTTCAAACCGGGGGTCCGTGAGCATATTTTTGCATGCAGTCAGTTTTCCCGTGCGAATAGCCGTGCCTGTCGGCCCGCGGCCTCTTTCCGTATCAGCCCAGGTTATCTTCAATGTGTTAATGTAGCCTTCTTCAAAGCCACTGTAGGCGACAGGGTGGACTGTTTTGTCCTCATCGTCCTCAGCAAAGCCGACCCATACCATTTTGTAGCCGCAATCTTCGACAATAATCCTGCATACTTCTTCCATATATATGCGCTCATCAGTAGCGCGCATCATAGCCTGACTGCTTTTGGTAAGCGCCCGAAGTGTACGATTGTACTTTTTTCGTTCATTCTCTCTGATTATTCGTTCGTTGATGTCGCGAATCATTATCTGCACGGCAGATTTTCCATTGTAAGTAACCGCTCCCCCGACAGATTCAACTGGAATGACCCGCCCATCCAGACGTACCAGTTTGGTTTCCTGCAGTGCCAGCCGCTCCCCGTCCGCTCCCTGCTTCATGCGTACGGCAATTATTGCGCGTTCATCCTCGGGAATAAGATCCATGACTGTCTTACTCCGGAGTTGATCAAATGACTCGGCGCCATACAACCGCAGCGCGGCCGGATTGGCATAAAGAAATTGTCCGTTGTGGTGGACAATAATAGCTTCCGGCGACGATCGGACCAGTTCGCGATAGCGCTCCTCGCTCTCCCGCAGCGCCGTTTCGGCTTTTTTGCGCTCCGTGACGTCCAATAAGACATGTACAGCGCCTCGTGCTTGCTGATGTTTATCAGACAGTGGAGTGCCATAGCCCAGCAAGTGCCTGGTTTCGCCATCGCTGAAGACAAGGCTGAACTCGAAGTCCTTCACATGTTCTCCCCGGGCGGCACGCTGGGCGGGAAGTTCATCCAGCCTCAATTCATTGCCGTTTTTAATTGCTTTGAAATGGGTGGGTTTTACTTCAGGGGGTGCCGAAAGTGAAACTTCTGCGCCGCGCGGTTGCTTCAGCAATTCATCCGCCGCGCGGTTACCCGTCATGTGGGTCGCGTCGGAATCATGGACGATGATGACAGGGACAGGTGTAGCTTCGAGCATAGCAGCCAGTTCCTCCGCTCTCTCACGTTCATGGCGCTCACTTTGCCTCAAGGCCTTTTCCACGTTGACACGGACCATGGCTATGGCGACCTGATCGGCAACGGCTTTCATCATGGTCAGATCATCATCGCTGAAATGTATTCTGGTGCGCGTGCCGAAAGATAATGTCCCGATCACCTTATCTTGCTGCAAGAGTGGATGGCAGGCATAAGCTTTGATGCCGAATGATTTTACCAGCTCTGTCCGCATGTCGGGCGTCGCCGGAATATTCTCGGCAACTATCCTGCATCCCGCTTGCGCAGCACATCCGCAAACAGCCACGCCGAAGTCCAGCCACTCTATTTCACGCGCAGTTTCAGATGGAACACCGGCATAGGCGTTCAAGTGCAGTCTTCCCGCGGAATCGTCAACAATAAAATTAAAAAAGACGTCGCAATCGAGGAATTTCATCACTTTGCTGCAGAGCTCTTCGACAACCTGTTGAGGTTTATCGCTTGCCAACAATTTACTTACCGTGTGCGATAATATCTCCAGACGCTCATTGTATTTGAGCAAAGCTGCTTCTATCCGGCTGCGGTGCTCTATTTGTTCCTTAAGCTCCGCAGTTCTTTCCTCAATCTGGTTTTCCAGAGTTCTATGGGCTTCACGGAGTTCCTCTTCGGCTCTTTTGCGCGCCTTTTGTTCCCGGGCTTCCGCCAAGGCTCTCCGGACAGCCGGCGCAAGCCGCTGCTGGAGCCGGCTTTTTAGAACGTAATCCTTGGCTCCCTGGGTCAGGATTTCGATGGCACGGTCTTCACCTACAGCTCCGGTGACCAGAATAAAAGGTGTATCGGGACAATTTTTTCTTGACTCGACCAGCGCTAAAGCGCCGTTATATTGGGGAAAGTCATAGTCGGAAAGTATAAGGTCGGGAGAATAATTCTGCAGCTCGTGAACAAAATCATTTTCAGTCATAACTACTTTTGCGGTGAAGACTAACCCTGCTTCCTGCAGTTCAAACTGCACCAAATCTGCATCAGTCGGGTTATCTTCCAAAATAAGTATGCGAAGGGATTCAGACATGGTCTAATCTCCTAAGAGAATAGTTATAAATGTATTACTCTTTATAAGATCGCATATTTTGGAGGATACATCAAGTGCGGATTACAGGGCGTTGGCTGAAAAAAATGTGTTAAAACAATTATATTGAATTTACAATAATTGTTGTCGTGTAGGTTAGCAAGATGACAAACCTACCATTTCTGATTTTTGAAAAATATATATCAAAATGCAAAGCTCCCTATAAGGTCGGGTAGTCTACATACCCTTGGGAACCTGGCGTGTAATAGGTGTTGATGTCTGGCACAGCCCAGAGAGAGCCGCTCCGTATACGCTCCACCAAGTCAGGATTTGCTATATAGGCGCTGCCGAAGGACACGGCATCGGCATATCCATCGGCAATAACGCGATCCGCGCTTTCAGCATTATATCCGCAGTTGGTCACCAAGGTACCGCGATACAGCGGCCGGAAATGTTTGGCGATATCCTTGACCGCGTAGGGCACATTATCGATCGGCAGCATAGGCTCGACCAGATGAGCATAGGCTAGGTCGGGATAATCGTTAAGGCGTTCAGCCACATATTCGAAAGTGGGGATGGTGTCCTGATCGATGGTTATACCGAAAAAACCATGAGCGGAAGGATTAAGGCGTAAGCCGACTTTTTTAAAGCCGATGGCTCCACCCACGGCATCAAGTACCTCGAAAAAGAAGCGAGACCTGTTTTCGTGACTGCCACCATAGGCATCGGTGCGGGTATTAGAGCAGTTAGTGAAAAACTGGTGAATGAGGTAGCCGTTGGCAGAGTGGATCTCAACACCATCGAATCCGGCCGAGATTGCATTTAAGGCCGCGTTCTTAAAGTCTTGAACGATGACATGGATTTCATTGATGGTCAGGGCGTGCGGAGTAACTGTTTCCTTGAAGCCCGAGGGCGTATAGGAACGGTCATGCGGGTTGATGGCGGAGGGCGCCACAGGCAACATGCCGTCATGAAAATCGGGATGAGAAATACGTCCTACATGCCATATCTGTAGAAAGATATGTCCGCCTTTTTCATGCACGGCCTTGGTGACCAGTCGCCAGCCCTCTATCTGGGCAGTGCTGTAAATGCCCGGAGTGTTGATATAGCCAACACCTTGTTTAGAAACTTGCGATCCTTCGGTGATTAAAAGCCCGGCCGTGGCGCGTTGTGAATAGTATAATGCATGCAGAGCGGTCGGGGCGTTTTCCGGATTGTCCGCACGGCTGCGGGTCATGGGGGCCATGAAGATGCGATTGGGAAGATCATATAAGCCGATTTTTATGGGTTTCAACAATGTTTGTTCATACATATTTTACTCCTTTCACTATTTTATTCATATTTCAACAATCTTATGAAATAAACGATCTGTAATTTTTAATTATTATTTTTTACTTGCAGAAGAGCCAAAGTTATTGCGTTGATCATTTCATTAATTCTTTGAAACTATTCTACGTGATTAAAATTAATCAACTAAATACTAAATGGCAATGAGAATAAAATGATAGAAAATTGGCAGGTAAAAGCTACTATTGAGGGTGCTCAAATCCTCATCCGAATCTGGTCGCCAGAAAACCTCCCAGACAGGCGAAAACGCTTAATGCCATGACCAACACATGCGAAAGGCCGCGGTTGTATCTGATCAGTTGCGGAAAAAAAATGATCAACGTCAAAAGCATTATGCTGGGAAGAAGGTAAAGCGACCATACGGGTGTAAAAAGAGAGTTCACAATACCGCTGACAATAATACCGAGGCAGACGAGTTGGAGCATGGCAAGATAAATCCTGGTGCTTCTTATTCCGAGCACAACCGGCAATGTCCTGATGCCGGCTTGGGCATCGCCTGCTTCATCGCGTATGTCCCACATAATTTCATAGGTCATGACCATAGCGAACATATATATAAATGCAGTGAAGAAGCGCTCATCCGGTTGTACATGCGCGCGCAACATCGGAAAAATCAGCAGGCCTGCAGACCAACCCGCGCCGGAACTTAAATTTTTGATGATAAAAATGTTTTTAAGCCGCATACGCGGCTTGGAGGGCAGCAGCGGAGTGTTGTAGAAATACCCAACAATTGCACCAAAGGCGACCAACACCGCAATATCCCATGTTTGCTCTGTAAAGACTGCCAGCAATATGGCGATTGCCCCGCCCGTATAGCAGAAAACCTTGATTGCGCGGCTTTTGGTTTGAGCATCCTTCACATCGTCCGGGCAGTTCAGTGCGTCTTCTTTCACGTCGGTAAGCCGGTTCCACTGACAAATGCAGGCCACCGCCAGAGTGATAATCAGATAATCAATGCTGCGAAAACGCATCTTTAAAAACTCCGACCAGCACCACATGACCGCAGGCGCGCTTGTTATAATGTGCAGCCGGTTCAAGATAAAGATGTGTATAATCCGTTTCAACATGGTTTTCCGTCTACAATATTTTTGATAATGTACTTAGTTTTTCTCAGTGAAATATAAGAAGCGTAGTTTTGTATGTCAAGGAATTATGGCGGACTTTTTTCAACAACCTGTCCAGCCGCGCTATGAAACCCCGTTTAATTTTTTTATGAGGTATTGCTTTTTCATGGTTGAATTTATTTAATTCCATTTGTTTGTAAGTTTTTTATCTTTTAGAGCAATAGTAGGCATTACCTATCATTACACTTACAATTAATCAGTATTGTTTTCATTTATCTCTTACTTTAATTTGCGGCTTAAAGAAGAAAATTAATGAGACCCAAGCTTCAGAAACAGAGTGCATTGAAACTTGTCGGTTGAATTATTCTAGGAGCGAAGCGACGTAGGATGGTGATCATAATTAGTGAAATAAAAAAATGAAACACGAGAAAGTATTTATGAAAATTTATACTTACCAGGTTTGCGGGCATAAGGAACTTCCAGACAAAGCAAAAGAAGAATATGAGAAAGCCATGGAGAGAAGCAAAGTGGCTTATGAAGCAGCAGTTAAACATTTGAAAGGCTCGGAAATATCTGATAAATAAAAGGTGGAAGAAGTAGAAAGTGAAAGCGACACTTGTCTGTCTGGTCTTTTTCTTGAGGATTTTATGAACGGAGCTGAATGTGTTATAAAAGCTGCAAAGGATTCAGGGATAGAGGTATGTTTTGCCAATCCAGGAACGACCGAGCTTCCGCTTGTGGTTGCCCTTGATACAGTGGGAGGCATACGGCCGGTATTGGGTCTGTTTGAGGGTGTATGCACGGGGGCTGCCGACGGTTATGCAAGAATGCTCCAGAAGCCGGCCATGGTGCTTCTCCATCTCGGACTCGGCCTGGCAAATGGAATCGCGAATCTGCATAATGCCCGTAGGGCACACAGCAAGGTTGTTACCTTAGTGGGCGAACATTCCACCTGGCATCGCGCATCCGACCCGCCTCTTGCCATGGATATCGAGTCTTTAGCGCAAACGGTCTCCGGATGGCAGCGCACCTGCTGCTCCGCCGATCTCCTCGGGCAGGATATGGCAGATGCAATTGGGGCCGCGCAAATAGGGCAGATCGCAACCCTCATCGTCCCATTTGATCTCCAGACAAAGAAGTGCTGGAACAGCGCTGTCATTCCTTATAAGCAGTATAAACGATCCGTAAGCAAGGATGCGGTCAAAGCAGCAGCAGCCTTGTTGAGAGGCAGCAAAAAAGCTGCCCTTGTTCTCGGCAACAAATATATCGGGAGAAAGGAGTTGATGGTCGCGGCAAGGATAAAACAGGCATGCGGATGTGATCTCATCACTGAGAATTTCCCAGCGCATATCGAGCGGGGTGCCGGGCTGCCTGATGTGAGCCGCATACCCTACCTTCCGGAGATGGCCATAGACATGTTATCGAAATACGAGATGTTTGTCTTTGTCGGAGCAAAAGAGCCGGTAGCTTTCTTCGGGTATGAAGGCATTCCGCCAAACTTTTTAAAAGAAGGGCAGAGGAAGTTTCACCTTTCCGATCATAATCAGGACTTGATGGAGGTCTTAGATATCCTCGCCGACGAGCTCGATGCGCCCAAAATTATTAATCCGGACATCCTTACCTCGTTAAAAAGACCTGAAATCCCTACAGGCGCTCTCAACCCGGAAAAGATTTGCTCGGTCATCGCAGCTCTTCAGCCTGAGGGAGCAATTGTAGTTGAGGAGGCAGTCACAACCGGATTAATGTACTACCCCATCACTTCGGGTGTTTTGCCTTTCAGCCTGCTTACACTCACGGGAGGAGCAATTGGCCAGGGCGCGCCATGCGCAGTGGGCGCTGCCATCGCCTGCCCCGACAGGCCTGTGATAAACTTCCAGGCGGATGGCGCGGGCATGTATACCCTGCAGGCGTTATGGACAGAAGCAAGAGAAGGACTGAATGTCACCACGCTCATCTGCTCCAACAGGAGCTATGATATCCTGAAGCTCGAGTATGGCCGACTAAGAGTTTCACCAGGCAAGTATGCATCCAATCTCACAGACCTTGCAGGCATTGACTGGGTTAATCTGGGCAAAGGAATGGGCGTACCGTCCATTAAAATAACCACTGCGGAGGAACTGGCGAGAGAGCTCGGTAAGGCACTAAATGAGCAGGGACCTAATCTGATTCAGATAGTGATGTAGTAGTGAGACTCTCTGATAGTGAGCCAAGCTGAAAACTAACGAAGTGAAGTTTGAAGCGTAAGGCGAAGTATACCAGGCGCAAAGAACAGTGGTAAAACAAACATAGCGAAGTTTGAAGCGTAAGTCGTAATGAGACTCAAATTTCATAAGCGCAGCGTAGTGAAATTAGTAAGTCGAATTATCCAATAGCCAAAGGCTATTGGGAACTATCCCCGAAGCCTAGCGAATGGGGATTTAGCGTTGATGCATATAAGAATATCAAAGAAACTACAGCCCGAATAGAAGGAGGGTAATATGGAATCAACCGATGTATCTCAAACTGTAGCCACTACGAGACGTTATTATAATTCCGGCGAGACCAGGCCTGTATCCTTTCGGATCGAACAGCTCAGGAAACTCAAATCAATGATCCATTCTCATGAAGATGAGATCATCCATTCACTCTATAATGATCTGAAGAAACCGCCTTTTGAGTCCTATGCAAGCGAGATCGGCATCATGTATGTGGAGATCGAAGATGCAATCAGGCACGTCAAGTTGTGGTCACGTCCAAGAAGAGTAGCGACGCCCATCATCCATTTGCTGTCGTCAAGCAGGATCTATCAGGAACCTTATGGTGTTGTGCTCATTATGGGGCCATGGAATTATCCATTTCATCTGCTGATTGCGCCGCTTGTTGGTGCGATGGCTGCTGGAAACTGTGTTATCATTAAACCATCTGAGCTTGCCAGCAACATGTCTAAGACTCTCTCAAGGCTCATATCAAAGTATTTCCATCCGGATTATGTCTGCGCTGTTGAAGGAGGTGTGGAGGTCAGCCAGCAGCTGCTTGACCAGAAATTCGATTATATCTTCTACACAGGCAGCACCGCGGTGGGCCGGTTAGTCATGGAAGCGGCATCACGAAACCTTACACCTGTTACGCTTGAGCTAGGTGGAAAGAGCCCATGTATCGTGGATAAGGATGCAAGCCTGGATTATGCGGTTAAGAGGATCGTTTGGGGAAAGTTCTTCAATGCCGGGCAAACCTGTCTTGCTCCGGACTATTGCCTCGTTCATAGCGCAATCAAAGAGGTCTTCCTGGAGAAGATGAAAAAAATAATACAGGATTTTTACGGTGAAGATCCAATGCAAAGTGTGGATTACGCGAGAATAATAAATGACAGGCACTTTCAGAGGCTTACACATCTTCTCAGTGACGGGAACGTCATTGCCGGAGGCAAAACGGA
>CAVQCU010000011.1:0-4075 GCA_963710995.1 uncultured delta proteobacterium | reverse complement strand
TTTTTCAATTTTATCTTTAACAATATACATCAGAACAGTTATGCAAATTATGTAATCGTAATAATCTGATTGCAGGTTGAAATCTTCGGCAAATCCGACAAAAGCATTTTTCCCGGTGTTTTTCTGAAAAAGCTCGAAAGAATTTTTACTGATATCAAATCCGGTTATGTTGGTCTCAGAGAATCTTTCTGAAAGCGGTAGGGATGTTCTTTCGTAACTGCAGCCGATATCGATAATATTAATTTCTCCGGAATACGGTGCAATTTCTGATAAAATTTTCTTTAATTGCCAATTATGTATATATTCGTTAAAAACGTCGGGAAAACTTTTGAGTAAAACTCCCTTGGGACTTGACCCAAATATCTTGCTTCTCTTTTCCCATTTAGCAACATTGGTAAATTTGGATGATTGCATTATTTCTAGTAGTATCTCCGGGGTAATTTATTTTTCATCAATGAAATTAATCAAAGCATCAACAACGTAATCTATTTGAGAATCGGTAATGCTGGCATACATGGGTAATGTTAATTCATGCCGGGCTGCAAAATCAGTAATATGCAGAATTTTATCCCCCATAATAGTCTTATAATAACTAAACTTGTGAATTGGCGGATAATGGATACTGGTTTGAATGCCTTTTTCCCGCAGAAAAACCATCAAGCTGTACCTGTCTATACTTTTATCAAGAAGTATCGGAAAGATATGATAATTAGCGAGAAAACAATAATTACTAAATGGAATCTTGATTCCGTCACATTTAGATAATGCATCTTTATAACGAGTTGCTGCCCGGCGGCGGCGTGCATTTCCGGTTTCCAATTTCTTTAATTGACACCGGGCTAAAGCGGCGTGAATTTCATCAATTCGGTAATTATAACCCAGGTCAGTCACATCATAGCTATATGCATGGCCGTGATGGCGATCCAATGTTGCGCTGGTCATTCCATGAGAACGAATTTTTTTTATGTAGTTTGCATAATCATCGTTATTAGTACAGATGATACCGCCTTCACCCGTAGAGATATTTTTATTGGAAAAAAAAGAAAAACAGGAGATATCTCCTATTGCTCCAAGAAATCTATCGTTATACATTGAGCCCGGTGCATGAGCTGCGTCTTCGATTACCGTAATTTTGTAGCGATTTGCAATTTCAATGATTTCATCCATCTTACAGGAGAAACCGCCATAATGCATAACTATTATTGCTCGAGTATTTTTGTTTATCTTTTTTTCGATTTCATGGGGAGAAATTGTCAAATCGTCCGTTGAAGTGATATCGGCAAAAACAGGAGTACCGCAGGCATAAATTACTGAATTAGATGTAGCGACAAAAGTAAGTGAAGGACAGATTACTTCGGTTCCCTGTTTTACACCAACGGTCAGATTGGCCAAATGTAAAGCATTTGTACAACTACTTACGGCTATGGCATGTTTTAGTTTAAAATATTCGGCAAATTCGTGTTCCAGTGCTTCCGTTTCCGGACCCATTGTCAGCCATTTACTCTGCAACACACGTGATACAGCTTCTTCTTCTTCCCTTCCATAATTAAGGTCAAAAAGAGGAATTACCGGATTTGGATTATTCATAGTCGGTCCTTAATTATTTCGTAATCGTCAATCGCCTGTTCATAATCTTCGGGACGTCCGATATCCATCCAGTAACCATCATAGGGATGACAATATATATGCATTTTCTCCGCTAGTATTTTTTGAACTAAATCGGGAAAGTCAAAGCGGCCCTTCTTAGGTATAAGACGTAATACCCTTCGGGAAAGAACATAAACTCCCATGCTGACACTGAAAGGAATTGATGGTTTTTCTATAAATTTAGTTAAAAATCCTTCATGGTTATATTCCAATGTTCCATAATTTACATCCTGTGTCCTTCGGTGAGTAGCAATAGTGAGATCCGCTTTTTTATTTTTGTGAATATTAAAAAGTTCCTTAAGATTGAGATCAGTCAATATGTCACCGTTCATCATTAAAAAATTATCATCTAGATTATCAATGTGACAAATTGCTCCGGCAGTACCCATGGGTTCTTTTTCCACATAATATTCAATGGAAATTCCCCATTTGTCGCCATTTCCAAAAAAGGCGATAAAAAGATCGTGTTGATGTCCGACAGCCATGGTAATTTTTTTAAAACCATTTTTTTTGAGTTGTTTGATGACAACTTTAAGAATGGGAATATCTCCTATCGGTAAGAGTGGCTTAGGTAAAACAGTAGTGTAAGGTTTTAATCTCGTACCTTTGCCACCTGCTAGAATTATAGCTTGCATATTATCACCTATTTTATATAGATATCTGGTTTGTAGATATGAATATTATTTTTTATCCAATCAATGGTCTGTTGAAGGCCCTGCTCAAGTGAATATTGAGGACGCCATTTTGTATTCGTAATAATTTTATTATTATCACAAAAAAGGCGTTCGACTTCACTATTTTCCGGCCGCTGGCGTTCTGATGCCGTTTGAAAATCAATTTCTATATTTAAAAGCCGGGCAATTTTTATTGCCAAATCTTTTACGGATATCTCAAAACTACTGCCAATATTAGTTACGGCTCCTGTAAGTATGCCGGTTTTAGCAATTTCAATAAAACCTTCGACTGTGTCTTTCACAAAAGTTAAATCACGGGTAGGGGAGATATTGCCCAAAGTCAATTTTTTTTTGCCGGATAGTATCTGACTTATCACAGTAGGAATTATAGCTCTTGATGATTGCCGTGGGCCATAAGTATTAAAAGGACGGATGATTTTTACCGGTAGCTGAAAAGAAAGCCAATAACTCAAAGACAATTGATCAGCGGCAATTTTTGATGCCGAATAAGGTGACTGACCCACAAGAGGATGATTTTCAGAAATGGGTACGAATTGGGCTGTACCATATGTTTCACTCGTTGAGGTAATAACCACATTTTCAAAATTTCTGAAACGGGCATTTTCTAATATATTATAAGTTCCTTCAATATTGGTTTTAATATAGGCAAGGGGAGAATCGTAAGAATATGGTATTCCAATTAGCGCAGCTAGATGATAAACCTCTTGGCAGCCTTTCATCGCATTTCGAACCGAGTCATAATCACGAATATCTCCTGAATAGATTTCCATATCTTTCAAATATGAAGATTGTTCCAACCAGCCCCAGTTGCTGTTAGAATTATAGCGCATAAAAGCGCGGACGGAATATCCAAGTTCGGTGAAGTCTTTCCGCCAGATGGCTGCCGATAAAGCCACCGGCTCCAGTTACTAGAATTTTATTGACACTCATAATTACCTCTTATTCCCTTTTCCTTACATGTATTCATCATTAACGATTCAGAAATGGGATTCTGCTATAAGTTAATTTGTACACCTGAAATTCACTGTTTTCATAGATGAGTAAAGCGGCTTCCTGATTTAATAAGTCGCGCATTGTATCCGGTGACACCTGGTCTCTTACTTGAGCAAGATACACACATAAATAATCTCCTCGCGAAAGCTCCTCCTTTGTTCTTAGCATAATAGATTTTCGATCTGTCATCATTTTCATAAGCCGCGGTTTAAAGAAGACGATGGTGCTTTCTTTTTCTGTGTTTGATCTGATGAATGAAAACATGCCTTGAGAGGTTGCTGTATAAGGTCCGGATATGGTCTCACGATGGTGAATCATATTTGCGTATGCATTGCCCATTGAGTTTATTACGAAGTATGTGAGGACAATAAGAATAGGGAGAAGGCAAACCCATTTACGCAATTTTTGCTCTATGTTCGTTTTACCGCCTTGAAAAATTTCCAATCCGGTAATTACAAATGAATAATAGAATGGAAGAATAGGAAATAAATACCGGAGTCCCTGTAAGGACTTCGGCGACGACCCCAAGATGTAAAGAACAAAGGTCAGGATGATATATACAACAATATGATAATCGGACCGGTACCTTCTTATGATTCCGGTGATAGCAATAGGAATGCTTGCAAAATAAAACAGGTAGAAGTGAGGTACACCGATAAAGAACTCAGCGGGCAGATCAATATAATAGTCCAGATTTTGCTTAATGTCGTTTATAGAACTGGCGTAGAGTGGGATCCGTA
>CAVQCU010000010.1:0-11791 GCA_963710995.1 uncultured delta proteobacterium | reverse complement strand
CAAAGTTGGTTATTTTGAAGGTGAAACTGAGGTTAAAAGATATTGGCCAGAAGAGATATTGAAGGAAAGTTAACCTAACAACAAGTTTAACCGGACTGCGCGGACAGGCCGCTTGCCGGTTAATTCAATGTTAAACCTTTTAAATAGTAATCCTCAATTTTTCGACTGTCTGATACTGAACCTTCGTAGATACAGTCAACGTTAGTGATGATGATTTACTTTTTCAAAAACCGATCATTGAGTTTTCTATTGATAGATGAAAACAAACAAATCGTCAACCGTGGCTAAAATGCAAGACTTCAACCACTAATCTTGGACAAAATATTCTGTTGTTTTTATGGCGAGGGTTCGAACTTATACCCAACACTATAAACGGATTGGATCAATGTTGTTTGAGGGGCAACCGTCTCGATTTTTCTCCGTAATTTTTTTATGTGACTATCTACAGTGCGGTCACTCACAAAGCGTTCCTCATGATAAATTTTTTCCATAATTTGCTGACGGCTGAAAATACGACCGGAATGTTCAACGAGGAGTTGCAGTAACTTGAATTCCACGGCAGTCAATTCCAAATCCTGGCCGTGAAGAGTCGCCCGGTAGGTGTGTTCATCAAGAACAAGCCCCTGTGCCTGAATGGCCCGCCCATCTCGGACTCGCCGCAGGACGGCCTTAACCCGAGCAACGACTTCGCGCGGACTGAAGGGTTTGCAGATGTAATCGTCCGCGCCAAGTTCCAGCCCCAGTAAACGATCGATCTCTTCAACCAGGGCGGTTACCATAATGATCGGTACGCGAGAAAAAATCCGGATATCCTTGCAGATTTCCATGCCATCACGCCCCGGCAACATGACATCCAGAATGATCAAATTGGGCTTATTTTTCCGAACCCAGTCCTCAACCTGTGTTCCATCGGATAGAGTAAATACTTCAAAATTGGATGCTTTCAGATAGTCCGCAAGCAAAGTAGCAAGTTTGGGTTCATCTTCTACAATAAGTATTTTCTCAGTCACTTACGTACTCCGAAAATCGGCATACTAATCCTGATAAGTAATCCTCCCAACGGCGATGAGAGAGCGGATATAATTCCATCATGCGCGTCAACAATTATTTTGCTGATCGTCAAACCGAGACCGGCACCGCCTGAACCCCTTTTGCGTGATCCTTCCACGCGATAGAATCGTTCGAATAACATTTCCATATCCTGCGCGGAAACTCCGGGTTTCGAATCCTGAAACTCAATCATAATAGAATCACCGTTGACTTTTGCTCCGATTTCAAGCATGCCTCGGGTGTCGGTGTATCTCAAAGAGTTTTCTAATAAGTTCGCAAAAAGCTGTCTCAGTCGTTCTCTATCGGCGAAACCGATAGCCTTTACGTCTTTGGAAATCTCTTCTTTAAGCGCAATGTCTTTGTGGCTAAATTCCACACGATATGATTCCATCGAATCTTTGAGCACTTCAATCAGATCAAGATTCTCCTTCCGGTAGGTCAATGCACCAAGATCAGACAGTGAAATCTGGTAGAGGTCTTCCACGAGACGTTTCAGGCGCAGAGTTTCCGCATGGAGGGAACGAATCGTTTCCGGGGTAATGTTATGAATGCCATCCATGAGCGCTTCGATTTCACCCTGAAGCACCGTGACGGGGGTGCGTAGTTCGTGAGAAATATCGGCAACCCATTGACGCCGCTCCTTCTCGTGTTTTTCCAGGGTCAGGGCCATGGCATTAAAATCACGGGCCAGTTGTCCCAGTTCATCCGTAGATGAAAAGGAAACACGCGTGTTATATTTCCCAGAGGCAATATCATGAGTGGCCACAGCCATCGCCCGAATCGGTTTGACCAGCCGCCGTGCAAGGGGAAATGAAATAATAATAACAATCAGCACTATGCCCGCTGCCCCCAGAACCAGCGCGAGCTTCTGCTGACTGAGGAACTGGACCTGCATCGGATGAAGAAAATGCTTTGGCGACAGAAGGCCGATATAACCTACGGTGTTGCCGCGGACAATAATTGGATGTAAATTTATATCCTCATTATGTGGATAAAAACCATGAATTGGTTTTTTATCGGCACTCAAGATGACGAAAGGGCTATCGGGATGCCTTTCGGTGAACTGCGGACCCATCGGCGGATTGTGATCATGTCCGTTTTCTTCCGGCGAAAACAATGGCGGACGATTCATCATTGGTTCAGGGGGCGGACCCATCGGCGAATTTTCATCCGGAAAAGGTAACGGCGGATGATCCATCCCCGGCTGAAGAAAAGGCATCGCACCGCTTGAGTCCCAGGGCGGAGGTGTATGCTTTAGAAAATCCCAGTTCCCCTGTTGCTCATACTTCTTTCCCAGATCGGCTACGACCTGCGCTAACTTTTTCTGATCTACCGTTCCGAGATATTTGTAGAATCCTTGGTTAATGTTCCACCACATGATCAGTAAAAGGAAAATAATCGCCATGCTGGTGGCGCATAGAATCAAGAAAAATAGACGATAAGTAATACTCATCTTCATTATTGCATTTCACCTCTGATATCAGTTTATTGATATAGCGTTTGAGCGTCAAGGCCAAAAACACACAACGCCCAGAAACTGAAATAAGGCAGTCTTTGTTCCCGAAATTAAAAAATTAATTGTTATTCGTCACTTACCATACTTCCAATCGCTTGGAACGTAAAATTCATTACTGAAAATTTCCTCATTTCTTCCATATTTGCTCCACATTTGCCTGCTAAGATACTTTTCATAAGACAATAGAATATATGGCTGGCGTAATGAAAAATGAAAGATGGTGATAGCATGAATAAATTTTTCATCAGAATAATGCTGATTCTTTTCCTGATGACAGGCGGCGTTTCGGCAGCGCAGTCGGAAGAAATGAATGTCCCGCCGAAACCGCAAGGAGGTATGAAACCACCGCCGGAGGCAATCATGGCCTGCAAAGGAAAAAGTGAAGGAATCGCCGTACAATTTACCACCCCGCGCGGGGATACGCTCAAGGGTGTCTGCAGACAATTTGAAGGTGTACTGGCGGCTATGCCGGAGCGGGGAACTCCGCCACCGGAAAGGCAATAAGACCAAGGAATATTATAATAAGTGATTTATGAACGAATGGACAAAGGAAATTGACCGACTAAGGGCGGAGAATAAGGAACTGCTGAAGGCATTAAAATGGGTTGTAAATACTTACCGCGGCATTGGTTCTAAAGGAGAAGAAGCTTCTGGTAGTGAATTTAAGGATGCAACCAACAATGGAAAAAGCATAATCGTAAAGGTGAGTAAATTATGAAGTAAGATGTAGCACAAATTATATGCTGTAATGATCAGGCCAAAAGTAGAGAGCAGACCGATTGATTTCAAAAATAATTAAAAAAAAGAAAGGATAGTGTCATGAAAAGAGTATCGAGTTGTCTCATTTTAAGTTTTCTGATTTTGTTTATTTCGTCGCAGTTGTCTTATGCGGAACCGAAAGGTCCCGTTAGTAAAATGGAAACAGGGTTTCATGAGGAGATCCCTTTTCCAATGATACCACCTATGATGCCCTGTGATATGGGACAAATGAAAGGAATGCCGGAGTTAAACCATCCTCCTTGTCTGCATTTCCAGATCCTTAACCTTGATAAAAAGCAAGAAGAAACACTGAGGGAAATTGAAAACAGTGTCGCGAAAGAGTTAATTAGGAAGGGAGCGGATGGACGGATAGCTGAAATAGAACTTCGAGAACTTCTTGAAAAAAACATCGTCGATCTGAATGCAGTTGAAACGAAACTCAAACAAATCGCAACTATTAAAACTGAATCGCAGTTGATTCTCATCAAATCCATTGAAAAGATAAAAGCGAAATTAACGCCCGAACAGCGTGAAATGTTAAAGAAGATACGACCCATGGACCATCGGATGGGGCCACCTATGAGGGGAGAAATGATGCGTGATGAGACAGAAAGACCTCCGTCTTCTGCCGAATAAAAAGAATAATGACATCACTTGATCCAGTCAATAACACGAATGTATGAATTTCAACGACAATTCTGCATCAGAGGTCGCCGAACCATCAAGGATGAATCCATTATTTATGCAAGGCGGCTTTTTAGTTTAATGCCGCCTTCTGATGTTACAGAGATCAAATCTAAAATTATTAAGGAGGGATCATGAGTCGAAAAATTTATTTAAGAAACAAGTTTTTTTCATTTGGTCTAATTGCTTTTACAATATTATTTATTACTGCATGTGCCGGCAAAAATAACATATCAACTCCCACATATAGCATATCGGGTACGGTAACACTGGGTGGATCTGCTCTTTCCGGTGTAACAATCAATCTGACAGGTGCAGCAACTGCTTCTACAACGACTGATAGCAGCGGAAATTTCAGCTTTACAGGCCGGTCAAACGGAACCTACACCGTAACGCCCTCCCTGACGGATTATACGTTCAAACCGGTCAGCACGGTAGTCGTTGTCAGTGGAGCAAGTGACACCAACATAAACTTTGCGGCAACAGCTAATACCGCTTCGACCTACAGCATTTCCGGTACGGTAAGTGGGGCAGTGCTGTCGGGTGTAACAGTCACATTGAGTGGCGACACAACGGGGACAGCAATAACAGATGCAAGCGGAAAATACAGTTTCCCTGGCATTGTGGACGGCAGCTACACGGTGACGCCATCCCTTACGGGTGGTTATACATTCAGCCCGACGAACGAAACGATAAGTTTAAATGGAGCAGATGTCACCGTTACAAATTTTACAGAGACAGCAGTCTCAACTACTACATATAGCATATCGGGCACGGTGACGGCGAGTGGATCTGCTCTTTCCGGTGTAACAATCAGCCTGACAGGCGCGGCAACTGCTTCTACAACGACTGATACGAGCGGAAATTTCAGTTTTACCGGACTTTACAACGGGGACTACACAGTGATCCCCGTTCCAACAAACAATTATATATTCACACCCTCCAGTACGGCCGTAATCATTAGCAACGCTAGTGGCATCAGCATAAGCTTTACAGCAACATCCTCTACTGCTTCGACCTACAACATTTACGGTACGGTAAGCGGGGCAGTGCTATCGGGTGTAACAATCACACTGAGCGGTGCCGGTTCAGCGACGACCACAACAAACGCGAGCGGAAATTACAGTTTACCATACATTGTGGACGGCAGCTATACGGTGACGCCCTCCCTTACGGGCTATACGTTCAGTCCTACTAATGTAGCAGTAAGCGTAAATGGAACGGATGTCACTGTAACAAACTTTGTAATAGAGGATTGATGTAGGTCAATAGTGGACACCGATGGTTTCAAGGGGAAAGCTATATATGGCTCTTTGAGGGGTTTGAGTATGATTCAAAGGGCACAGCCCAGCTATCTAAACTATCTCTGAGGGCTATTAGCCCTAGAGACTTAGGCTAAAGAGGGGCCATGTTTTGATATTCATAGTTTAGCGTTTCTTAATGAATAACCCCGCCGCAAGCAGCGGGGTATCTTTTTGTATTATAATTATTTCTTCGTCGCAAGCGACGGGGAATTTAATCCATAGAGATTAAAAACGGCAGTTGCGGAGAATAAAAATAATCTCATACCCTCCTTCCTAATGCTCCTGCAACTGCCGCCGCCATTCCCATGACTAAGCCGATATTGCTGTAAGGTTGGGAAAGGATATTTGATTGAGGCCGGTCATAAAACGCACACACCTTAACCTGTGAGACTGAAAATTCAACTGTGCACATAATTACCGTGAAAAGTATGTAAAAATGTATGCCACAATTCGAATTGTAATCCATAATTACGAAAACTACCCGTTTCTGAATAGTTGTAGATAAAAGAAATAATTCTGACGTTACGGAAATCGGATTTTTATTGATAACTTTCTGTAACAAAGCGTCCGGAATTTTTTCCAAACATGCTAACTTTCAATCAGAAATCAACAAATGTCACACGTTTTTAAGTCGGATATTATTCCCTAATTTCATATGAAATAGTTTGACAGAAAAAGTAATTTGTGTTTTCTTTAAATTAAATAAGTTCAAATAGGAATGTTAATGAACGTCCTCTCATCAGTTAGAAGAAATTTAGGTAAGAAACCGGGTGTCAAGCGTATGTGGCTATCCATGGCTTTGAGGACGTGTATGCGTTAATACTAATAACATATAATACTTTCTTTGAAGCCATGGGTAAGCCCCATGGCTTTTTTTATTGCGAAGACGAAATCATATTCATTGAAACCATAACCATACAAGCGAAAATAAAGGAGAACATTATATGCAGATACCATCCTGGTCCGGATGCCATATACCCATAATTACACCCTTCAAAGACGATTTGTCGGTTGACGAAACAGGGCTGCGGAAATTAGTTAATTATTATATTGAAGAAATAGGATGCGATGGTCTTGTACCCTGCGGAACTACCGGCGAGTCCCCTACTCTGGATAGCCATGAACATACCAGAGTAATCGAAATTGTGGTTGAGGAAACAAAAGGTCGGGTACCTGTAATTGCAGGAACAGGATCTAACAGCACCAAAGAAGCCATAGAGATGACAAAACATGCAGAGGGTATCGGCGCAGCGGCAAGTTTGCAAGTTTGTCCCTATTACAATAAACCGACGCAAGATGGAATTTTCAGACATTTCGAAACAATAGCAATGTCAACAAAGCTTCCGCTTTTTATTTATAACATTCCATCAAGGTCGGCGCGACTTATTGAAGCAAAAACAATGATTGAGCTTTCTAAGATAGACAATATCATTGGAATGAAGGATGCTTGCGGCGATATGATGATCACAATGGAGATTATCAGGGCGACACGAAACAACCCAAAGAAATTCTATGTCCTCTGCGGAGAGGATGCGTTGACGTTTCCGATGTTGGCTTTGGGTGGGAATGGAGGAATCTTATCGGTGGCCCATGTCATTGGGAAGGAATATCGTGAAATGATAAATCTTTACCATTCAGGGAAAATCAACGAAGCCCGGGAGATTCATTTTAAAATGTTACCGATTGTGCAGGCATTGTTTATTGAAACCAACCCGGTACCAGTTAAAGAAGCCTTGACAATGATGGGGTTACCATCTGGAAAACTTCGTCTGCCAATGATTCCCCTCATGCCTGAGAACCGTGAAGTTTTACGCAATGTCCTTATTCAGTTCGGATTTTTAAAGAGAGGATAAAGATAATAAATAATCGGAAAAAACGAAGTTGGTACATTAATTATTATGAGAATAAATAATAGAAAGGAATAAGAGGAGAGAGAGGCCGCCTGATCTCGTCTGATAATTCCCTGTACCGTGATTTAAATTCCCTGCTATGCTAAGAAAATTCCCTGCTGTGTTGAGTAGGGAATTTTATTTGTAACCCACTGTAATGATGCATCATATCATTGTCACTTTTTCCTTTTCGGCAGTAGAAATGACAAAATTCCCTGCAAATTCCCTGATAAACAGGGAATTTGGTATAGAGAGTGGTTCATACTAGACTCCCAGCACCACAAATAAAATCAATTGTTTTAAGTACTTACGCTGAAAGCCCTTTTTTTCATTTCTCGCCAAACCTCGCCAAATTAAATAAAAATGCGGGCCATTTTCTTCTAAAGAACAATTCAATACCGGTCCTACAAATGAGTGGAATCGGATCATTGTTTCTTCTTATCATACACGTTTTTCATCTAATATTGCGATTTTTACACTAACACAAAGTTTTATTGTGTACAAAATGCCATGTTTAGACAATGCAAACAATACTGTCGCGCATATACATCAATAATATCAAATATATGCTTGCTATTTTGTCATGTTAAATATGGTTAATATGATGCTTTTTAGTAGCTATTTCAACATGATGCACTAATTTCTTCTAATTACATTATTAAATAGACTAATACTAATTTGGCATCAAACGCTAAGTATAAATTATATATTATGAAATATAATTAAATAGTTAACAAGATCATTACTTGATGTTTGATTGCAAATTGGTATAACACTCTAGGTTATGCATCGTTAAATACAAATGTTCAGGCTATTTTCATTAGTCAATATTGCGTAATTACTTTCTGAAATCATACAGTTACAATTATTATTTGCAACCCCTGGAACCTTGATTATAGTGCTATGGGTGGCTTTCTGCATGTGAAGGAGCAGGTTCTATGGAAATTTGGAATTTTGAATCTTGGAGCAAAGCCGCCAAGTCCAAAGTAACCGCGCACCCTGGGCAATGCTCGACCTGATGAATTATATCGGGCGTTGGTTATTGAATATGGGATGAAACATGCATATGCATAATGTCTTGGTTTCTGTGTTTGTGGAATATTTCCTTCTTCCTGTAAGATTGTTTTTCTTATTTTCCCAATTCATACAACCTTTAAAACTATAATATTCAAAAAAACTATAGAGCTCTAATGTAATATGTAGTATGAATATCGATGGTAGGTCGTTGGCATTATGTGTTAATCCTAATGAATGGAATATTTTATGATTAAGTACAGGTTTCTGCTTGTTTTTTGCTTAGTCCTCACCATGAGTGATTGTGCTGGCAACAACATGGCTCTCACCAAAGGCCAGTCCGACATTGATCTTACAAAAAAATCAATTGCTTTGCTTTCCGTCAGAATATCAAATCAATATATACCAAGCCGTCAGTTAGAATTGCTGAGCGTTTTTATTTGCCCGCAATCCGAACCAAACTGCAAGCACGATCTTTCTTCCAATCCCGAAAATCCTTATAAACCCTATAAAAGAGAAAAAAATCGTTTCAATGAATATTTACTGAGTTATGAACTGGAGAGTGGTATATTTAATATTGATGGTTTATATACGACTTGTCGAACTCCTACGTTGATTGCTGGATTTGGTTTTGCCTCGTTAAATTTAAAAACAGAAATTAAACCAAATTCAATAAGTTACTTAGGGCATCTTGACATTATACTCCATGAGAAGAAAAGTAATGCCGAAATAATAGCCGGGGACGCTAGACCTTTTATAGATCAATTGATAGATCAATCTATAGCAGGTTTTTCTTCTGGAGCATTTGATGTTGTCGTTGAAGATAAATTTGATGAGGATATGAAATCATTCATTTCTGAATATCCCGTATTACAAAAAGTTAAGGTTGAGAAATCAATTCTTCCGCAATGGATCAGGCCTGAAAAGGAGGTTGTTGTTGCTCCCAAGGTTGAAGAACCTGTTACTCCCAAGGAGGCTGTTGTTGCCGCACCTGCTGTCACAGATAAAAATCTAACTCAAGTTAACAATAAACAAATTGAAACAAAATCTGCCTCCGAAGCAGCTGTTCGAAATTTGGTAACTAAATGGTTAACCAGTTGGAAATCAGGCGATATGAAAACTTACCGCAGTTGTTATACGTCAGATTTCCAGTCAGAGGTAACGTACATAAATGCCTTGGTATCCTATAAAACCAATGTGCACCAGAAAAATAAAAAAATAAATATTAGCATTGATAAATTGCAAATATCAGCGGGTGCAAATACTGCCACGGCAGTATTTACTCAACATTACAGTTCAGCCATATTAAAATATTCAGGCAAAAAGAAATTGGAGTTAAGAAAAATAAACGACGAATGGAAAATATACAGAGAAATTATGTAACCATAATAAGTATAGTTCATAAGTACTAATTTACAAATCAGCTGTCAGTAAAAATTGCTTGCACTAAAGATCTAAGAACTACTGTGCTAAACTGCGGCTAATGATCTTGGTCGTTACTCTCTTTCAGTAGAGTAGAGAACTGGCGTAGTAGCTGCGTGCTCTATCTCCAGTTCCCCCTCATCAAACCAGACGTTCGGTTTTCCCGAATACGGCTTTCCAATCATCTTCTTCCAAAGGCTTTCGCTTTCACTTGGCCTTCCATTATAGCTTCCACCTGAGTTCTCGAAATATTCAGAGTTAATAGCGTTACCGCAATCTCCTTTCCTTCTCTCCTTTAGAAGCATGATGAAGGTATTGCCCCTTCCCTCTCCCAAGGTTATGTTGTCCTTGGAATACAAGCGGTACTATGAGCAACTCCGACTCCCTTATCGACCCGGTAAAATTTCGTTCCCTTATATCCACCAGTTGCCGCTTCCACAGCATCGACAAGGGTCTCCCGTGTTCATTGTCGTATGGCTGCTCCTGCGTGTCACCCCTGTTACCCCGGAAGTCCATCTATCGGTTCTAGTAGTTTTCGCTAAGATAGATGCTACGGTCTTCCCCCTTCCATTACGGGGTCGACAACTCCATCGTGTGTTTCGAGGCTACATCTAGGTTCGCTCACGCTGCGACCCGCAGGTTTGCTCGACTCTCTTACGGAGCCTTTGTCAGAGAACTTAGTGCTTCAGGTTACCCTTAACACCTCCCTCAAGCTACATGGGCGAACTACCGAACTCCCATTATCGGACTTTAACCGACTAGTCATACGTTTTATACGGCATACAATTGTAATCCTCAATTTCGACAACTGCTCAATACTGTGGATGACCTGCCCCAAATCCTTGTACCACATGTTAAGTTAGGGATTCAGGCATTTTTTATTTCTCAATTCAGATACGCCTCTGGCGCTGGAGGACGGTAATTCAAAGAACTGTGCGGCCTGAACGTGTTGTATTCCATGCGCCATTTTTCAATTAACGTTTTCGCTTCTTTCAAGGTATAGAATATTTCTCAAGTCCTTAACATCAATGCAGAATAAAAAGTGAGGATTACTGTTTGAAAGCACCAAAATATGCCAGAAAACGTTATCAGATATTTATTCTACATTCTCGGCACTTACGCAGGCAAAACTGAGGCGAATATCGCTGCAATTAAAATAACGGTAAATTACCTATGTAACAGACGGACACCACCACTTGCTCCTGAGTAGTTCACGCGATTTTTGCCACTCCCTCTTCACTTACATTCTTACAAATATCAACGATGAAAAAATCATATCTTCAAGCCAACGGTCAGTCCCTCCTCAATAGCCTCCCGGATCATCCGAGGCCGGACGCAGTCTCCGATGGAGAAAACCTCCGAGGCTATTCCACGGAAGGCCTCGATGATCTCTGTATCCAGCCTGAGACCGGCCGCGATAACCACTGCATCGCCCTCGATAAATTCTGGGGTTCCCTTCCGGTTCACCTTCACACCCTGTTCGGTTATTTCTTCTACTGTCGTCTGGGTTTCGAGCCGAACACCCAGCATTTTCAGCATTCCCAAAAAAAATGGCCGGTAGCTGGTCGATACCGTTGGTGCTAGGCGGTTTAGCATCTCGAGTACGATGACGCTCGTGACGCGCTTAGCCTTTGTCAACAGGAACTCTGCCGTCTCGCAACCTACCAGGCCGCCCCCGACGATTATGACCCGCCCCTGGACGCATTTTTCCCCTGTTAGGACCTCTTCCGCAGACACGACGTGAGCCGCATGGACGCCCGGGATGTTCGGGACGATGGGGATGGCTCCCACGGCCATGATCAGGACATCGGGCTGCTCCAGCTCTACGGTCCGGGGATCAAGCGCATTCCCTAGGCGGATATCGACACTCACATTGCGGGCCCTCACTGCCAAGCTCCGGGTGAAATTTGCGATTTCTTCCTTGTGGGGGGGTAGGCAGGCAATCCGCATCCATCCACCCAGTTCCGCCTCCCTCTCGAAGAGCGTGACCCGGTGGCCCCGCTCTGACGCTGTCACGGCCGCCTGAAGACCCGCGGGTCCGCCGCCGACCACAAAGACCTTTTTCACCTTGCTAGTTGGCGTCGAGATGTACAGCAGTTCCTTTCCCGTGCTTGGGTTGACGGTACATCCGGCCGACGCCCCGCAGTGAGGTG
>CAVQCU010000009.1:0-10727 GCA_963710995.1 uncultured delta proteobacterium | reverse complement strand
TAAGACACCTCCGCTCCGTACTGGAAGTCGACAGGACTGCCTCCGATGATGAAGAATCCGAATACAGCGCAACTCAACAGCAGCAGTGGATAAGTGGACGCATATATCATGCCGATCAGACCCGGAATGGCGCCAAAAATCGCGATGATGATAAAAATCCTTCTTTTGCGAAGTTTGTCGGAAAGAGCGCCCATAAGAACGGCGCCGATGATTCCGGCAAACATCAGCAGCGATCCGGCAATCCCTGCTTGCGCGCTGCTGAAGCCACGCGGGGTCATAATCTGTTCAATCCACGTCGTAATGGCATTGAAGACACCAAGGCCGAAGAAGAACCCGACAAGCAGAATGATCATGTCTCTCTGTTTAAAGATGTGTTTCAAGCCCGCGAAGACCTTTATTCTTTCATCATGTCCGGTAGGACACGGCGGCGTGGGCGGGCACTCTTTAGTGAATATTAAAAAGATAACGGCGCCGACAGCAGTCAAAACTCCGTAAGTCATCAGCATATTCTGCATCCCGTAGGCTTTCAACAGAAACGGTGTAACCCCCAGGGCCAGAAGCATTCCCATGATTTGAGATAGCATGCATAAACCTGCCGCGGTGGCCCGCTCCTGCAGGGGGAACCATCGGACCCCCACCTTGGTGATTGCGTTATTTATAAACGGCTGCCCCACAGCGAGTCCCGTCTGGGCGATAAGAAGCATTTTGTATTCGGTCCCATAAATGCCTTTCATGAGCCCGAAGACCCCCATCAGAACTACCCCAATGCTGACCCCGACTCGCATGCCCCAACTGTCGATGATATAGGATGCCGGAATGGATACAAAAATATACACGAGCAAAAAGATTAGCGCAAGAAAGTCAATCTTGATGGCAGGCACATTGTAGAACTCCTTTGCCTCTGTGACAATTGACGCAAAGTGGATCCACTGTATCTGCATAAAAATGTTTACCATGATGAACAACAAAAGCACAATCCATCGATAGCCGTAAACTTTAAACGCTGGCTGCTCCATCTGACTTGCCCCCCTTATTATTTTACTGATTTAAAAAAACTTAAATTTATTAAACATGGTATACGTTAATTTAACGGCATTAAATTAATATTGTTAAATCATGAAGTCAACATTTATTTTCGATAATAAAAGATATCAATATTTCTATATCGACAAAACAACAGAAGTGCAGACTACACCTACAAACAAATGACTTTGAAACATTTTTATATTGTGGATTACTATTTGAAACATAGTAACTAATAAATAAGCTGGTGGCATAATGGGTTTGCCGCACCAATTATCCCGCCGTTGTTGCTCCTTGACATGATGAACCGGAACCGGCAACGCACCCGTAACAGTGATTATTGATCACAATCTCGCGGTTTTTGAGTTTATCCATATCAAAATTCATTATGTTGTTTGGCACACCATGGTTAACAGTAAGGTCAAGCATCTGATTAAAATCACAATCATAGAGTGACCCATCCCATCCCACGGAAAGCGTCGTCAGGCATATCACATTTTTGACTGCAGCAGGATTGAATGAATGACAAAGCGTAGATAGATAATCCTCAAAGTTTCCTGATTCAATGAGATAATCAAGATAGCGTCCGACAGGAAGATTCGTAAGACAGAAAAGTTGACTGAAATGAACTCCCTGTTCAGCAAGAAGACGCTCGTGATATTCGTGTTCCAGTGCCGCTTGTGGGCCCGGAAGATAGGCTCCCACAGGGTTGTGAACTATATCAATACAAAGCCCGCTGTCTTTCATACCGTAGCCTCGCAAATTGAGTTCACGTAGAGTCCCAATGACCTTGCCGAAAACGCCCTTGCCGTGCTGGCGGTCTGATTTTGTTTCCAGATAATTCGGCAGGGAGGTCACGATTTCAACTTTGTTTTGTGCGAAAACATCCATGAAATGACGATAGGGTTCTTCAAAAAGCAGTGTTAGGTTGGAACGGACAATCAAGCGCCGATTAAGCCGGGATGCCTCACCAATAAACCATTTAAGATACGGATTCATTTCTGGCGAGCCGCCGGTAATATCAATATTTGAGATGGGAAAGGAAGAAAGAATTTCAAGGCATTTCTCCAGAACCGGTCTGGACATGATTTCTGTCCTGTGTGGCCCAGTATTGACATGACAGTGACGGCAAGAGAGATTACAGCGCCATCCTGTGTTAATCTGAAAAATTTCTATTCCCTTTGCGAATAGCGGGAACATGTCTATCTCGCGGATCCTTCTCGATAGAGAAGGGATCTCGCCAATCCGGCCTAAGATGCGAAGTTGTTCGCGGGTGTCCATTACATTTCCTTTTTCTTGATGATTTTTCGCATTTGAGTGGAATGCGCCAGTGTTACGCCCGCCATCATCGCGGCACCAGTATGCGCTGCTTCCATCATTTCCTCGCTGGAGATTCCGAGGGAAAGACACTTGTTGGTATAGGCGTCAATGCAATACGGGCAATTCTGTGTAAGCGTTACAGTAAGAGCGATGAGTGATTTTTCTCGCTCCGTGAGTTTACCTGCTCCGGTGGCGGCGCCGTAATATTCAAAAAATTTATTTCCTTCTTTCTGCGCCCATTCGGTGATGTTGGGAAAATCCGCAAGGTCTTTCTGTTCATAGTAACTCATACAAAACCTCCTTAAATTATTGTAACGATAGACGCTGTTTAAATATCATCAGGTATAACAATTCCGTAAGTAAATAATAGTAATAATTTCTTGTGCAATATTACTATTATCTATTGAATATATGTTGGTGAATTACATATCGCTATTGATAACGGATTGAAATCCAGCATATTCTTGAGTGTTGACGATTTGAGGATTACAGGAAGAAGTGATTAAAAGGTCTTTACAGAGATAAATAGGATTCAGTTGATTTTGAACATAATGTGCGTTTTTAAAAGAATCTCTTTATTCAATATCGGGGAACTCCGGTTTTTTCTTTTCAAGAAATGCGCTGACACCATGGAAGCATTCACCTGAAGAGATCAGGGTAGCAGCAAGCTCCGCCTCCATTTGGAGCGAGGCGCTGAAGCTGATATTTTGGTTTTCTCTGATAAGGCTCAGTGCATTCCTCACCGCCCTAGGTCCGTTTTCTGCAATTATCTCTGCAAACACAATAGCTTCATCAAGCGCACGGCTCTTCTCGCTGATCCTGTTTACGAGACCCATAGCGTAAGCCTCGCTGGATCCGATCTTCCGTGCAGTGAGGATCAAGTCGGCTGCCCTCGATGTTCCCACCAGACGTGCCAATGCAGCGCCTCCTCCCCAGTCCGGCATGAGTCCCAGCGATACTTCGGAAAAGCAGATCACTGCCTCGGGGTCCATAACCCTAAGATCGCATCTGGTTGCCAGTTCTGCGCCCCCACCATATGTATTGCCATTCAATGCAGCAATGATAGGTACCGGAACTGAAATAAAACTGTCTATCACCTTGCGGATTGAATATATCAGCTGTCTTGCAGGCTCGTTGTTCTCTGAAGACATTGCATTGATGATCCTCTCCACTATGGGATTGTCAGGGTTCACATCGAACCCGGCACAGAAAGAAGTTTTACCGGCACCAGTAATGACAACAGCTCTTGGAGTTTTGGATTTCAGCTCATCTGCTATAATTCCCAGACTTTCGAAAAGTGATTCATTGAAGGCATTCATCCTTTCTGGTCGATTGATGGTAACTATAGCTACACGCCCCTTACGTTCAAAAAGAATCTGTTCAGAATTCACGGCATCTCCCTGAGTCTGATGGTTCCATACAGACTTTTTCTGTATGTTAATTCCATAGGTCTACAATAGTCCTTCCATGGTGGCTTCCATATCTGATTTTATCAATCTCACTGTTTATGCCACTTAGGGGTACCTCTGAAGAAAGCTTTTCAAGCCAAGGTAATTTCCACGTGCTGGAAATCATATCCCAAGCTCTCTGCCGTAAAGGCATAGGGCAGTTTTGTGAATCTATCCCAAACAGCGTTACCCCACGCAAAATAAAGGGGAATACTGTGAGTTTAAGGTCCGGTGACACCACGTTGCCGCAGCAAGTTATCGCGCCATTTGCACGGATAGAGCGTATTGCCGAGGCGAGCACCTCTCCTCCCAGGGTGTCCACACATCCAGCCCACTGTTCTTTAAGAAGGGGTCTTCCACTTTCGTCGATCAATTCAGCCGGCTCTATCACCCGAGCAGCGCCGATCCTAAAGAGAAATTCCCTATCATCCTTGAGACTGTTCAGTGCCGTCACAGAAAGACTGGAGTGGGAAAGAATGGAAACCGCTATACTGCCAACTCCACCGCTTGCACCGGTAACCAACACCTCGTCCCTTTTACTAATGCCAAAGTCGGTTAAACGCAAGATCGATAAAGTGGCGGTAAAACCTGCCGTTCCGAAGATCATGCTTTCCCGCAGCGACAGGCCTGTAGGCTTTCTGACAATCCATGAAGACGGTACCCTTATAAACTGCCCCAGTCCTCCAGAAGTGTTCATACCAAGATCATAACTTGTCACGATCACTTCATCACCGGGTTTGAATTCCCCTGAACTGCTTTCCTCAACAATACCCGCAGCATCTATTCCAGGGGTATGAGGATATTTCCTTGTCACCCCTTTATTACCGGTTGCAGAGAGCATATCTTTGTAGTTCAGGGATGAATACAGCACCCTAATGAGGACATCTCCCGCAGGTAGATTATCAATAGATAACTCCTCAATTGTCCTTTCAAATTGTTTTTCTGCCGTTTCTCTTACTATCAGTCCCTGATACATCCTGTTTTTCATGATTACCTCATCTTTGATATGTTTGAATTGGTGCTATGGTTGACTAGTCTTCCTTTTACTGCATGGCATTATCCACGTCAAGGAGCATGTTTACTTTTGGATTGATAGAATACTATAAATTATGTTGACTTACATTCAATCCTTGTACCACATTTTTAGTCAGAATTCTGCTATTTTTTGATTATTTCCAATTGAAATGTTGTATGAATTGGGAAAATAAGAAAAACAACATTTTAGTAAGTAGTCAATAGAAAAGTCCCATTAAATCTCATTGGAATATATTTTCTTGATTTCTTCCGGCTGAATGCAAAGGGTGTCAGACTTTTTGGAACAAACACATTTTTTGTGAACATTATTCTAATTCTTATAATACGTTCATCAACTAAATCAAAAAAAGTATTCATAATTGAGATATATTTTTTTAAATAATTATCAGTAACTTTTGACCATTTTATTTCTCCAAATAAATTTTCACTGGCCTTCTTATTATTTAGAAGATTAACAGTATCATCGAGATTACTGGATTGAATTAATGCACCTCCATAGAAATTAGAGTAAAACTCGCCTTTATTGGTTGATTCGTCCGCGTATATAATAAATTCTTTTGCCATTTTTTTACATACACAATAATTAATATGTTGAGTTGGTTATTATAAATACATCTTTGATGCTATTTTATTTAATAAATTTCGTCTAAAGGAAATTATTCTTATTCCGATCATCTAGTTTCCCGATAAGAGGCAGATGCTTTTCTAGTTGATCTTTAATTGTCAGGATAGAGTCTATTTTATCGAGAAAATGAATATGTGTAACATGGAATGTTCCGTAAGAACTACTCTTTCGGTAGTAGCTATAAATCTTTAATTGTTCTAGTGGCCAAAAATAAGGAAGAGCATCTTCTATGCGACTCTCTGGTATGTTGCGGAGACTACAACAGAGAATATGCAATGTGATGTTCTGTTTTGTATCTATTTTCAATTTCTTAAAGAAATCTGACATTGATCTACTACTGTGTGGACCAATGTTTCTGATATCAATTAATCTGGCTTTGGTAAATGATGCTTCCGCCAAACACCACACAACAATTGATGATTGATCCATCTTCTTGATGGCAAGAATGTTGTCTCTATATATCTGGCTTTTTTCCTCTAGACGAAACTTCATTTTCTTCAATTCGTTTTCTATGGGCTGAACAATCGTTAAAAACTTCTCTTTTTGAGGTAATTTACTAAATGAGGCTTGTGCTTTTCTTATGATTTCACTTTTGCTAAGTGCTTCTAAGAGAGGCTTGGTTACAATGTTGATACGAGATTCTAGTTGCTTTTTAACAGTCGGTGTTGGCTTAATCCACTTAATAATATTTTTCATTTGGAGATCAAAATGAATCCGGAAATTGCCGAAGTCATCATCGTTCTTGCGTTTGAAGTGATCAGATCGAGCCATAAATATTACAGGTTTCCCCATGCCATGCACTCGACCCGCCTCATAATAAACGGACGGCCTTGCGTATGTAAGGTCAGCAATACAGAAATCGCATTCTTTAATTAGCTCCAATATTTTGTCGTCAATATCATCATTGTGTTCAACACGATCAACCCTTAGAGAAATAATACCTTTCTTGCTAAGCACCGGCTGAACAACTTTCGTAAAGATAGTATCTACATCATTCTTTTCAAAAGCACTTGCTATAAAGCACCTTAATTCTCTCATAAACTTTCCTTATATTTGAAATTGCAAAGCTCCTATCTCGAAGTAACTAGTGGCTATATCGATTGCTCTTGAAAGTTCGCACTAATTTGACAAGTATGATCGAACTTTCCATTCGCCATCACTGTTATCAACAATAAAAAGTTCGGAAGCATTTTTGGTCATATAGTAATGTCCTTCTTTATAAAACGTAATTATATTGTAATTTGATAAGACAGTGATTTTGAATGTGTGAACTATAGGAAGTCCGATCTTATATGTCTAGAGAATCTTGGCCACAAAATGAGGGATGCGATGCCTATGTTTGTCATTGGGTATAGTCTTTTTATTATGGATTGAAGTTCTGAATCTTCGTCGAGATTAAAGTTTTTTTACCCCGGCTCCTAGAGCACTTTATACCAGACGATGCTTCATAAGAACACAAGGTGTAATAAATAGAAACCAATTTCCATGAAAAAATATTTTTAAGAAAATACGCATAATATTACCGACCGAGGCGGGTGTGAAAGCATCCGTCTTTTTTTATGGGTTAATCCCGTTGATGCATCCTTCCTGAACTACGTGATGTGCGATATTTGCACAATGTGCAACATTATCTGTAATTAATGATTATTATCCCTCGATCATTGTGGTGCCTGTGACAGACACTGATGGAAGTTCTGTCCTGGTAGCAGCGTGACCTTGCCTATTGTTTATCTGTGTCTTGGGTTTTTTTCTGTTCCTTGCCCTTCAATATGGCAAGGCCCATATCAATCACCGTATCATAGGGCTCTTCCCGGTCTTCCCTCAGGTGCATAGTAATGGCCTCAACAGGGCAATCTGTAGAGCACAGGCCGCAACCCAGACATTTTAAGGGATCCGCAACTGCATAATCATTCACCGATATCGCCTGCACCGGACAGCGGTCAATGCACACGCCACACCCCGTGCAGCAGTCTGTGTCGACAAGGGCCATAAACAGTGAATTGAGAAAACCATGTTTGTCCATCCCCCCGTGTGCTATGCCCTTCAGGGAAGCACAGCAGCACGGGCAGCAATTGCAGAGGTTCGACAGGTGCTGCGTGTTCGCCCCTGCATGCACAAGTCCTGCCTGGTCGGCCTGCTTGATGACGGCAAGGGCCTCATCAGCGCTGATGGGCCTGCCTATGCCGTTCTCGATGTAGTATTCTGCCGCTGCCCCGAAGTGGAGGCAGGTCTCTTCGGGCCTGTTGCAACCAGTCCCTGTGAGCCGTGCCTCTTTCCGGCAGATACACGGCGCCACAGAGATGACTCTGGCCTTTCTCACCCGATCTTCAAGCATGCAGGACGGGATGAGCGTTATCTCCGATCCTACTGTGTGATCGATGGGTATGACCTTGAATCCGGGTATGTTGCTTGTTGCCATCTCGGCCTGGTAGGCCTGCTTGTAGTATTCCTTGTAGAGTGCTGCCAACTCTGCATCCATGTGCTGCACCGAGTATTCATACAGACCAATCATGAAGGGTACAGCATTGAATAGTGTCTTGTCCCCTCGCCTGATACGGAAGATGAGCCCCCTGTTCGCCATGGATTCCAATTTGTCCGCCAAGGCCTCTTCATCCACCCCCATGCGGGCAGCAATCTGAGCGGTCTCTTCAGCAAAAGGAGTGAGATGAACGAGGGTCTCTGCCTCATCCTCGGTCATGAGCCGTTTGAGTATGTTGATCTCGAGTCCGGTATCAGTTCTTGGGAATCCCAGGGGGAACTGGTCGAGGAAGTCACGCAGCTGCTCATAGACTGTATCTGTCATTGCTCATCCTCCATGCCCTCTTGCAAGAATGCAATAGGGCTGAATTGAATATTCTGACAATATTACTTTTTACAATTTTTTTCATTCATTAATAATCATATGGGGTTCAATGAGTGATTTCTGCGATAATTATTGGGTTCAACTACGTGCTCCCTACTGTAGATTATGACCTGCCCCCGAATCATGTACCACATTTAGAGTTAGGATTCTGCAAATTAATATTCTTCAATTTAGCCAGGCTTCTGGTGCTGGAGGACGGTAATTCAAAGAACTGTGCGGCTTAAACGTTTTGTATTTAAGGATCTCCTACAGAACATTTCATAATCAGACAGAAACAATAATGGGCTCTTGATTGAGGGTAAGAAAATAAAAAAGCGGGAGAGAACCGGGAGAAAAGGAACTTTATTGGAAAAATAAAAAAGGCTTATGGATTATCAAAATCACATAAGTCTTTGTTTTTATTGGTGCCTGGGACGGGAATTGAACCCGCACAGTTGCAAGAACCGAGGGATTTTAAGTTCTAAACAAGTAAAACTTTAACCCCTTGAAGTAAATCTGGTTTCCCGTAACCACATAAAATAACGTAAAAAATTATTTTCTATCTATTCCTGTTAATTCTATTAAGTTCTCACTTTTCGATTGTTTCTAGCACAATTTTAGCACACGTGACAATTATTCAAAAGTCCGAAGCTCCATCCACTCAAAAAACGCACCCCAGTTCGTTTTTTATTTTTAATCCGAATTTTAAGAAAAATTAAAGCTACTTTATAACATCAGCTATCCTTGAAACAATAGCTGTATCCGGTGATCAACATCAGCTTTGATTAGCTATCAGTAGCTTCCCCATTAATTCTCTGGCAGTCATTACAGCTGTGGTTTAACTGTTTATTCGCGACATAAAGCTGATTGGAAACAGCAGATTTTATTCCTTCAAAATAGCTTCTGTAGATCAATAATTAATGGTCGAAAACAGCGGTAGGTATTGGGTTAGCTACCTCCCCTCCATCCAGTCCAACGCCGGCCGCGGCAAAACATTATCAGCTATCAATGGAACAATAGCTGAATCCGATGATCAACATCAGCTTCGAGGAGCTTCGAGTAGCTGAAGTAGCTCACAAATTAATTTTCCGGGAGTAACGATAGCTATGGTTACAGCTATTTGCGCGTTTTTTAAAGTGTAGCTGATGCCACAGGACAGCTACCCGATTTCAATTCATACAGCTGTAACAGGTAGCTGTAACAGTAGCTATCAATCAGCTATACAAGGTAACGCCGGGCAGGAATAGCTTCAGCTTAACCATTAGCTACTGTGATATCGTTTCTTATAGTGCTGATAGCTGTGGAAGCTACACTGCATCAAGCTTTTTCAAAACAGGATCATCAGCTAAGAATATATTTGTGGTTTCGGTCTCGTCATCATAAACAAGAACAGCTGAACCGTTTTTAAGTTTGTCTTTTACCTGTTTGAATTTTGTTTCCATGGAAGATTCGACTGCGCCATAATCAGTTCCACCTCTGGAAATAAATTCTTCAATAACTCCTTTTAAGGCATTGGTGCTGAGTTTATTTACCAGATGATATGGATAGACATTTAAGCTTGATCCTTGCAAAAGGTATTGAAAATGTAGAAATCCATGCTTCAATCACCCGACTGTTTCAACAAAGTAGACATTATTCCAGATCTGGCCGCTTATTTCATCAAACGTATGTGGCATCGCTTTATTAACATGCTTGTTGAAACGCTTTATAACAGTATCTATAGGCTTTTTCCCGTCAGATTCTAAAAGAATGTGAACATGATCAGGGGCTATTTGGATAAGCCTAAAGAAGCCGCCATTTTCTTCAGCACATTGCCTGAACATCGCCTGTCCTTTTTCAGTATCCTTTTCTGATTTGAATAGCGGTTTTCGATTCACGACATTCCAGACCAGATGATAATGAAGATCAATTATAACGGCATCAGGATCTCTGTTCAGCTTTTGCAGGGCCAGGGCATTTTTATACTTGCTTTTATCTGATTGCATCATGTCTTGAATGACTTTCTTCCGTTGAGCTTTTATATTTTCGGGTTTTACTTGTTTAGATGGTACAGCTTTTATATCCCTTAACATAGGCTGGAAAGCGTGACATTGGAATTTCATCATGTCATGCTGGATACTTCGGTTTAATTCGCATAGAATAGTCTCGGACAATGAAGTGTCTTCACATAATTTGCAGAATCGATTGGGTTTTAAGGTATTAAGTTTTAAGCAGTCCTTGCATCGGGTCGGATATTCATTCATGAGATCACTAATTTTATTGGACATATTATAACCGGCAAGATTTACTGGCTGGTTCATTTCACCTCTCTCAGAAATTAACCAGGCTACTTTTATGAAAATGATACTTATGTTAGCGGCAAGATTCAAGGCATGTTATTATTACATCATCACTCGATTAATGTATCAAGCTTTTTTAAAATAGAGTCATCAAC
>CAVQCU010000008.1:0-11502 GCA_963710995.1 uncultured delta proteobacterium | reverse complement strand
CATTTTTTTGAAGCTCATAGTTCCTCCAAGAAGTTTTATTTGAAGGAATTATGCCTGAAACGCAACTGTTTGTCAAGATATTTATACAATAATATCAATATATTAGCTTTGAATAACTGCTTTTTAACCGGAGAATTATTAGGAGAATATAATTGAAAACTATCGCTAGTTGTGCAAAGGTCTCAGAATATTAGTTTACGTTCTGAATAAATATTCCTTGACTTATAGACGACCGGTCTATTATAGTATTTGGCAAGTCAAAAACAAAGGGGAAAAATCATGGATATTTACGAACGATTAAGAAAAATTTTGGATTCACATCCGACAACGGCGCCGAAAGCAAAGTCAATCGATGAAATACTGCGCATACTTTTCACGCCAGAGGAAGCGGCTCTTGCTGTCAATATGAGCTATAAAACAAAAAGCGTATCCAACATAGCGAAAGCGGCCGGACTTTCGGAAAGCAAAGTAACGCAAAATCTGGAATCAATGGCCAACAAAGGAATTATTCAATCCCGAAAAAAAGAGGGAGAGAAATTCTATGGTTTACTTCCGCTGATTCCCGGTGTTTTTGAATTTCCCTTCATGAAGGGCGGCGGAACACCCATGCACGAACGCTTAGGTCAGCTCTGGGAAGAATATCATCATGAAGCGCTCGGTGGTTCGTTTGCCGGCAATCCGACACCGCTGATGAGAGTAGTCGCTGTGGAAAAATCGATTACAGCACAAGACCGTGTACATCCCTATGAAGAGGTAAAAAATTTCATCAGCGACGCAAATTACATCGCGCTGGCCAAATGCGCCTGCAGAGTCAGCGTGGCCAAATGTGACAAACCTAAGGAAGTATGTCTCATCTTTGGTGAAACGGCGGAGTTTCTTGTGGAGAGGGGTTTTGCCCGTCAGATCAACAAAGAAGAAGGAATGAAGGTGCTCGATCTGGCAGAGGAGGCGGGGTTGGTTCATACAAGCAATAACAGCGCTGACCGCGCCAACCTGATCTGCAACTGCTGTCCCTGCTGCTGTACTGTTCTGCGGGGAAGAACACAGTTAAAGCATCCTCACGCTTTTGAACCCAGCCGTTTTGAAGCACACGTCGCGAGTGAAGAATGCACCGGTTGTGGTATTTGTATCGATGAACGTTGCCCGATGAAGGCTATTGATATCAAGGATGATGTTGCCGTCGTCAAGGTGGAAGAGTGTATCGGTTGTGGCTTGTGTGTGACCGGATGTCCGACAGGAGCTATTGAGCTTTCGGAAAGGAAACAGATTCCCTCTATTCCGGCAACGATCCAGGAAATGGGGGCTAAAGTTCTTCAGGAAAAAGGAAGGCTTGACGCTTTTCTGAAAATTATGCAAAGTTAATGAGACTCAAACTTTAAAAGCCAAGCGCATTAAAGTTTGTTAGTCGAATTAATGAAACTCAAATATTACAAGCGTAGCGCAGTAATATTTATAAGTTGAATTATCCATTGTGCAAAACATATGGATATCCAATAGCCGAAGGCTATTGGATATTATCCTGCGAAGCGGAGGGTATAATACCCCTAAGCTTGTTTTGGGGTTCATATCCAGTGATAAGGAGAATTAATAATGGCGCGAACCAATACCCGTGAGGAAATCATCCGCAAGGGAGCTGAACTTATTCACGCGCAAGGCTTCAAGGCCACAGGCCTTCAGCAGATTCTTCAGACCGCGGGCATTCCCAAAGGTTCGTTCTATTTTTATTTTAAAAGCAAAGAAGATTTCGGGCTGGAGATTATTGATTATTTCAACGCTATAATCAGCGGAATCTTCACGCGCTATTTAAGTGACAAAAAAATACCTCCTTTGAAGAGGATGGAAAAATTATTTGAATATTTCGAAGCCGCCTTTCAAAAAAGCGGCTATTCTTTAGGCTGTCCCATCGGGAACCTTTCGCTGGAGCTTGCCGACACTAATGAACGGTTACGCCTGCATCTGGGAGGCGTGATTGAAACGCTCATCGCGCAAATAGAATTATGCCTTCAGGAAGCCAAACGCGACAAATCAATACCGGCCAGTATGAATGCCGCAGATACCGCACGGTTCATTTTTCATGGATTTGAAGGGGCTGTTCTGCATATGAAGGTTGTAAAAAGCATCGAACCTTTTCGGTCATTCCGAAGCTACATGACAGGATATTTTAAAAACATTCAAGCGCTGGAAAAGTCATTGCTGAGGTAGAGCCGATGGATTATGCTCCCTAGGCTTTCCTCAAGTGGGATATGAAATGACGCGGTACAAGGTATAAAAATATTTTAGAGTTAAATATACCAAACAGTATTTTATTACATTTAAAAGGAGAGACACGACAATGTCGGAAGATATTTTTCGCAGATTACAGCAAAGGCTTGATTCGTATTCCTCAGGATTTCCCGCTACAGAGACGGGAATTGAAATAACTATATTGAAAAAGCTGTTTACTCAAAGGGACGCGGAGATGTTCCTCAACATGTCGCCTATGCTGGAAGAACCGGAATCAGTTGCAAAGCGGCTGGGAAATCCGGTTGAAGAAGTAGCCGGGCAGCTTGAAGACATGGCGAAGTGCGGCCTTCTTTTCAGGCTCAGAAAGGGGGAAACGGTCAAATACGGGGCAGTTCCATTCATAGTTGGTCTATACGAGTTTCAGGTCAAACGCCTTGATCGCGAACTGGAAGATCTGATGGAGCAGTATTTTGACCAGCGATTAAATCAATCCATAGCGGGGGTTGACGGGCTTTTACTCCGCACCGTCCCTGTAGAGAAGTCCATTGTCCCTGAACACCAGGTGGCTACGTTCGATGACGCGGTCGCGATCATTAAGAAAAATGATACTATCGTCGTCGCCGAATGCATCTGCCGTAAGGGAAGGAAAATCATGGGCAAAGGTTGCGATAAGCCCATCGATGCCTGTTTTTTGTTCGGGTCCTTTGCGCGGTTTTATATAGAAAACAACATGGGAAGACGGGTAGACGTTGAAGAAGCGATCGGCATATTGAGAAAAGCGCAAGACGCGGGGCTTGTAACCCAGCCTGCCACCGCCCAGAACCCTGGCGGGATGTGCAATTGCTGTGGTGATTGCTGCCACATACTCGGCGCTGTGAAAAAATTACCCAAACCGGCAGAACTCGTTTTTTCTAATTACCAATCCGCGATAAACGGGGAAAACTGCACCGGCTGTGAAATATGCCTGGATCATTGCCAGATGGAGGCAATTACCATGAATAAAGACGGTGTCGCACAGGTCGACCTTGACCGCTGCATAGGATGTGGTCTGTGCGTTACCAAATGTCCATCAGAGGCAATCGGCCTCATTCCAAAGCCCGATGCTAGCAGGCATGTCCCCCCAAAGACTGGCGGCGAACAAATGATGCAAATCGCAAAAAACAGGGGAGTGATTTAATATACTAATTTTCAGCACCGCCATAAGACTGCAAATTGTACTGTAGAGATGAAGATGTATAGCTTTACGATTTGTTTTGTCGTAACAACATAATAGAATTTAGAATGTTTATTTAATGGAAAAGGATAAAATATTTGTATGCATGAACTTCCCATCACCGAAAGCATTTTAAAAATAGTCTTAAAGCACGCCGAGACAAACAACGTCCGGCAGGTGGTGACCATTCATCTGCAGATAGGCAAACTCAGCGATCTCGAAGATGAGTGGATTCAACGCTATTTTGATTATCTGAGCAAGGGCACCGTGGCCCAAGGGGCGGAACTCAAAATCGAGCGGATGCCAATTAGGGTGCAGTGTGACATCTGTTCCAATTCTTATGAAACCGAAGTGGCAAAATTGGGCGATCTTGTTTGCCCCGCCTGCGGAGAGAAGGGCGGCACGCTTCTTTCCGGAAGAGAATACTACATCAAGGATATGGAGGTGCAATAGTGGAGGATGTCCGACTCATAGAAGTAAAGGAGGAAATTCTTGCCGACAATATCAAAGTAGCCACGGAAGTTCGGGTGCGGCTCCGCAATACAAAAACCATGCTTTTGAATCTCATGTCTTCACCGGGTTCAGGTAAGACCAGCCTGATTCTTCAAACGGTTGCCAACCTGAAAGACAGCTTGCGTCTCGGCGTGATCGAAGCGGATATTGATTCCACGGTTGATGCGGAAAAGGTCGCCGCTCAGGGTATTCCCGCCGTCCAGCTCAGGACGGGAGGATTCTGCCATCTCGACGCCACTATGGTCACTCAGGGCATTGATGTCCTGGCTGTGAGCGATCTGGATCTCGTCATCATCGAAAACGTAGGGAATCTTGTCTGCCCCGCCGAGTTCGATACAGGCGCCCACAAAAACGTGATGATCCTGAGCGTTCCCGAGGGAGACGACAAACCTCTTAAGTATCCCCTGATGTTTTCCATCTGCGATTTACTGCTCATCAATAAAATTGATTATCTGTCTCTCAGCGATTTTGATATGTCGGCCTTGCGCAAACGGGTTATGGCTTTGAATCCCCGCATCGTCATCCTGGAGGTGTCCTGCAAAACAGGCTCAGGAATCGAAGGCTGGATCGACTGGTTGAAGAGAGAAGTTGAATACTTCAAGGGACTGAAATAGTATTCAACGGGAAATATTAATAGAGGTAAATTATGGAAACAACACTGGCGCATAAAAAAAATTGCTGTTAATAGAAGAATGCTTAATTTTACGGCAAAACTTGTGGTAAAGTACTTCATATTATCTGCCTCAGTTTCAAAGTGAACGATCGGAATCCCACGTCGCTATGCTCCTGGGATAGTTTCCAATAGCTAAAGGCTATTGGATAATTCGACTTACAAAATTCAGCTCACTTTGTTCCTGAATTTTGAGTCTCATTACAACTTGCGCGTCGAACTTCGCTACGCTCGTTCTTAGCGAGTGTGATTGAGGTATTCCCAGCGGTGGTAAAATATTTCAAGTACTTCTTTATACATTGAACGGTGCGGTTTGCAGCGCAACACAGCAGACCCTGTGCCCTTCAGGGTATGAGCGTTTTGTAAAGCCTCCGGCTTTTTCCGGCAAGGAACTGATAATCTCTTTTTACGCCGACCATGTGGCATGCGCCCCCGGTCAATAGCCTCATTATAACTCCTTTATTTGCCTTATTGCCATATCCGGCCTTGTCATCCTGTAGTCACTATTTAATTGACACATAAGGCCGAAATTATTATAGTTCAACTATGAACAAGCAAGGTCTTATCAAAAGCGTATTGTTAAATGGTACGATTGTGACCATCCGGCCGATCCGCACCGATGATTCCGGCATGGAACAGGAGTTTATACGGCACCTGTCGAAAGAATCCCGCTACTTCCGCTTCATGGCATCATTGCGGGAACTGTCGCCGAAGAAGCTCAAGTTTTTTACCGAAATCGATTACGACCGGCATATGGCCTTTGTCGCCACCATCATGCGCGAAGATAAAGAACTGGAAATCGGCGTGGCGCGTTATGTACACACCGAAAATCCCGGTAGTTGCGAGTTTGGAGTAACGGTGGACGATGCCTGGCAGGGCAGCGGTGTGGCAGGGTTGCTGATGACTTCCCTGGAAGATACGGCACGCGAGCACGGGTTCAAGACGATGGAGGGTATCGTGCTCCCGAACAACAGCAAGATGCTCAAATTCGCGCAGAAACGCGGCTTTAAAAGCCACCTTGTTGCGGGTGAAGACGATACCGTACACATAGAACTGAAGTTGTGATCCAGAACTAGACTGCTCTTCTTCCTTTCTTCCTTCTTTCTATCCACAAACCGACGACGTCACAAAACATTCAAGATAACAAGTGATAATAAATAACTTGCTGTTCGTTTTTCATTGACAAACAAAGCAGCACATTACAAAAAACGGTGCGGAAAAATGGGTCAGCCTGACCGGAAACAAAATCCAATATGAAGATAAACCCACGGCTTTGATTTCAGTTATAGACATCACTGAGCGCAAGCAGGCGGAGGGACAACTTCTCAAGAGCCTTGACAGCCTCAAGAATGCCGTTGGCACTACCATTCATGTCCTAGCATCCACTGTAGAGGTCAGAGATCCCTATACATCAGGTTACCAGTTCCAGTCTGCGGATCTGGCCCGTGCCATCGCCACGGAGATGGGGTTGCCCAAAGATAAAATTGATGGAATCCACATGGCAGCTTCCATCCATGATATCGGGAAATTATCCATACCTGCGTAGATATTGTCCAAGCCTACCAAGTTGACAGCCATCGAATTTTCTCTGATTAAGGTACACTCCCAGAGTGGATACGAGATGCTGAAGGATGTGGAATCTCCCTGGCCGCTGGCGGAGATAATTTACCAACACCATGAACGTATGAATGGTTCCGGCTATCCAAGAAACCTGAAAGGGAATGAAATTCTCATGGAGTCGCGGATTCTGGCTGTGGCCGACGTCGTGGAAGCCATGGCTTCCTATCGTCCCTATCGTCCGGCCTTGGGTATCGAGGCAGCCCTTGAAGAGATCGAGAAAAATAAGGGAATTCTTTATGACAATACTGTAGCAGATACCTGTCTGAAATTATTCCGGAAGAAAGGCTATCAGCTTACATGAGATGGAGAAACCACTCCCGTAGAAAAAACATGATTTCAAGTGGTAATCTTCAATTATATATGTTATCAAAAACTGCCGAGAATTTTCGCCAACATGGCGAAAACTTCCATTAAAATTGGTATAATTAAACATTTGCATTGTGCTCGCTTTGTGGTACAAACTCCCCCCAAATCACGGGTAAGAACCCCGCAGCAAGCTGCGGGGTATTGTTATATAGTCCCACTTAGCTTCGCACGTGGGATAATTCGTCCAGCAAGTTTCAGTCGCAGATGACCTTCAGGTTACGCACTTCGCTTCTGAAATTTGGGACTCATTAAATTGGAGTTTCACAATAAAATATAGCTTAAGCGTCAGTGTTTGTTTTCTGCTTTTTTACTCCAAAATTGATATTTTATGCATATTTCTGCCTATAAATTATCCTTTGATGAAGATGGTTGCGGAAAAAGCCAAATAGATCAAAGCACTACATATTGTGGTGTAATTATGGCAATAACACAATTTGTTGTATTTTTTCTTTACAAAGGGGAAATCTTTTGTTAGAATTTCAAAAATTTCTACCATTACAATAAAGATGTTTTTATGAATTTAAAAAGATTGGAAATATCCGGTTTTAAATCGTTTCGCGACAAGGTTATTCTTGATTTTCCCAACGGCATCACAGGGATTGTCGGGCCCAACGGTTGCGGAAAGTCCAATGTCGTTGACGCGATCCGCTGGGTAATGGGTGAACAACGGGTCAAGGCTCTGCGCGGGAAAAAGATGGATGACGTTGTTTTCAATGGTAGTCAAGACTCCGCGGCAGTAAGTATGGCGGAAGTTACCATGACTTTGGCTGCCAATGGTCAAAGTTTCCCGGGTGCTTATTCCGAGTTGAGTGAAGTTTCCATTTCCCGTAAAGTTGTCTGTGAAGGCGATCATGAATACTATCTCAACAGGGTTCCCTGCCGGCTTCTTGATGTCAAAGAATTCTTCATGGGTACCGGTGTCGGCGCCAGAACCTATTCTCTGGTTGAGCAGGGGCATGTGGCAAATCTTGTTGAGGCCAAGCCCGAAGATAGAAGATTGTTTATTGAAGATGCCGCCGGTGTATCCAAATACAAAAGCCGCAAGGATTCTGCGGTCCGTAAAATGGAAGCGACAAAACAAAATGTACTGCGGCTCAACGACATCATCAAGGAAGTAAAATCCCAGCTCAATACCATCTCCCGGCAAGCCAAGAGAGCGGAACAATATAAAAACATAAAGCAGCAAAGCAAAGAAGCGGAATTAACGATTGCCCTGCAAAGCCATGTTGAACTTGCCGAAAAAGGATCTTCTTTGCAGGCCGCGCGCGCGGAACTGCAAAATCAGGATGCCGGCATACATGCAAATCTCGAAGCCAAAGAATCAACTTTGGATGAGATAAAAACGAAGCTTTTGGAAAATGAAGAGTTGATAGCCAAAAGCCAACAGGAGCTCTACGAGATCAAAAATGCTATCAGCATTAAAGAGAAAAATATCGAATTCGCTCGTCTGCAAATGGCTGACACCTCCGAACGCAAGCAAAAAGATTTAGCGGAAATTCAATTGCTCCAGACGAAGAAATCTGATTTGATCGCCGAAATTGAAAATCTGCAAAAAAATGCAACTGAAGCTGAAAATAAAATTGCCGCCCTTAAAATAGAACATGACGAAGTTCAGCAAAACGTTCAAGAGCTGATCAATGCCGATAGAGAGGCAAATAATCAGCTTGAAGAAAAGAAAATTTTATATATCGATGTCGTGACGGAGAAAGCCAAGCTCAAAAACATGGTCTCCAGTCTGAGCAAAAATATTGAGGATTTGAAAAAACGCGAGGAAAGAGAAACTCATGAATTGGATGATGACAAAAAGATGTTTGCTGATTTAACAGGCAAGCTGGAATCGGTAAATGAAGGATTAACGAATGATGAAGAAGAAATCATTCAATTGGAAGAAAAAAGAGCGGCGGCAGCAGGCGAAGTCGAGAGGTCTAAATCAGATTTACAATTAAACGAAGAAAGCATCGTTAAAATTAAGGAAGAAACCAGTGTCAAGTCGTCTCGGTTGACTTCCCTGAAAGAATTTCAGGAAGCTTATAAGTGGTGTAATGAAGGTGTTAAAACGATCATTGAAAATAAGGAACACAGTGATAAGTTTTATGGAGTTGTTGCTGACCATATAAATGTTCCCCGCGAATATGAAGCAGCTGTGGAAGCGGTATTGGGAGAAAAACTGCAATACGTCGTGGTTAAAAGTCAGGAGGACGGTATCCGGGCGATTGATTATTTAAAAAACTACCAATTGGGCCGAGGCAGCTTTGTGTCGGTGGATTTGAGAAACCATGACACGAAAACTTACAGCGATGAACACCTTCAGGAAGCCCAACCATTACTGCAAAAAGTTATAGTTCACGAAGATTTTAAACAAATTGCCGATTGCCTGTTAGGCGACGTTTTACTGATACCAACAATTGAAAACGGCATTTCTCTTTGGAAAAAAAATGGCTTCAGAGGAACTTTTGTCACACCGGAGGGTGATATTATCAGCCCGCATGGAGTGTTAACCGGCGGCAGCGGATCAGCGGTGGAAAAAAGTCTTTTGGCGACAAAAAGAGAGATCAGTGAACTGGAAAGTGAAGTTGCCGCGCTCATTTTAGATCTGGAAGAGAAAACAGATCAAAAAAAGAAACTTATTTCCATGATTGCTCGGTGGGAAGAAGAACTGGCTCAAATAAAAAACTCAATCCACTCACTGGAAATTACTATTAACGGCAGAAAAAAAGATCACGAACGGTTTGGCGACGAGACAAACAGATTAAAGCAGAGAATTGCCGTTTTGGAATTTAACCGGCAAAACATTAAGGCGGAAGAAACCGAATCCGAAGAAAGGTTACAAAAATTCAACGCCGATGTTTTACGCAAAGATGAAGAAGAAAAAGAAATCAATGAAATCATTTCTGTCTTTAACGCGAGAAGAGAACAGGCGCGGGTGGAAATTGATGAACAGGAACGTTATTTAACGGGCAAAAAAATAGAGATGGCTTCTTCGGAAGAGAAAAAAGAAGCTGATCTGCGGACAATATCACGACTGCAAAATGATATCAGCGCTATAGAAAATGAGAATAACATTAAAGGTGAGGAAATTGTTTCCTGCGAAAAGCAGATTGTCGAATTAACTCAGACAATCGAAACTGAGCAAACGACGCTCAAGGAACTTTATGACGGTTTTGCGGCGCAGGAAACGCTTCTGGCAGAAAAAAAGGCGGGACAAAATCGCGAAGACGCACAACTGAAAATAAAAGAAAATGAAATCCGGGAAATAAAAAAGAAGCTTGATGAATTACGCCAACAGATAAATGAAGTGGAAATTCAGTGCCGGGAAGTGGCCTTAAATGGCGAAAATTTGAAAAAAATAATCGCCGAAAAGCACGATGTTGACCTGGAAAGCATGGTCTCCGGATTTGCGAAAATTGAGGAAGAAAAACTCACCGAGCTCATTGCCTTATTGGAAAAAAATAAACAAACAATAGACGAATTCGGCGAAGTAAATTTGCTCGCGCTTAATGAATATGAAGAGCTCGATAAGCGTTACACTTTCTTATCGGCGCAAATAGCCGATTTGAATACTTCACTTAATGTTTTGCAAAGAACGATTACACGTATTAATAAAATTTCCCGCACAAGATTTGCCGAAACCTTTGCCGCAGTCAATGCCTGTTTTAAAGAAGTATTCACTCAGATTTTCCCGGGAGGCCGCGGTGAGCTTCTGCTGACCGATGAAAATGATTTACTGGAAACAGGCGTGGATATTGATATTCAAGTTCCCGGCAAAAGAACGCAAAATGTTAATTTGCTTTCCGGCGGTGAAAAATCGTTGGTGGCGGTTGCTCTTATTTTTGCCATTTTGCTGTACCGTCCTTCTCCATTTTTGGTTTTAGACGAAGTTGATGCCGCTTTGGATGACGCTAATACCAATCTCTTTAATCGATTGGTTAAGGATGTCGCTAAAAAATCTCAGGTTATCATGATTACGCATAATAAGAGCACAATGGAAGTTGCCGAGACACTCTTTGGCGTTACCATGCAAAAACAGGGGATATCGTCGTTGGTTTCTGTCAATCTGAACTAATGCATCTCTTTACTTCTGAGCAAAAAATAGTTATTAATACCAATTCGCTTTCTTTGGCTAATTGGTATTAATAACTATTTTTTGCTCAGAAGTAAAGAGATGCATTAGTTCAGATTGACAGAAACCAACAACGATATCCCCTGTTTTTGCATGGTAACGCCAAAGAGTGTCTCGGCAACTTCCATTGTGCTCTTATTATGCGTAATTAGTGATAACCTCAAGTAGACAACATGCTTAACCAATCGATTAAAGAGATTGGTATTAGGCGTCATCCAAAGCGGCATCAACTTCGTCTAAAACCAAAAATGGAGAGGACGGTACAGCAAAATGGCAAAAACATAAAGACAACCGCCACCAACGATTTTTCACCGCCGGAAAGCAAATTAACATTTTGCGTTCTTTTGCCGGGAACTTGAATATCAATATAGCGGCCCATCTTCCAGTAAATCATTTTCATCGGTCAGCAGAAGCTCACCGCGGCCTCCCGGGAAAATCTGAGTGAATACTTCTTTAAAACAGGCATTGACTGCGGCAAAGGTTTCGGCAAATCTTGTGCGGGAAATTTTATTAATACGTGTAATCATTCTTTGCAAAACATTAAGTGAAGTATTCAAATCAGGCTATTTTGCGCCGATAAGAAAGTGTAACACTTATCGAGCTCTTCATATTCATTAAGCGCGAGCAAATTTATTACGGCAAAAATCGTCTATTTGTTTGTTTATTTTTTTTCAATAAGGCAATGAGCTCGGTGAGTTTTTCTTCCTCAATTTTCGCAAATGCAAAAGTACATACTTTGAGGGTTGGCAACTTGGTCGTTGCTTTTCGGCGATTCTA
>CAVQCU010000007.1:0-7235 GCA_963710995.1 uncultured delta proteobacterium | reverse complement strand
AACCAGTTAGCCAACATAAGACGTATTGCTTTATGCCGCTGCCGTCCAGAAAATTTCTGCGGACAGATGGTTCCCGATCCTTTGGGCGCAACCATGATAACGTCCACAAAATCAGGCGGAATGACGCCGGTCTGATCCTTATAAACAATGGAAAAACCGTGCGAGAAGTAAAGGGCATCACCTTTTTTCAGATTGGCCTTGACCTTGGGCCAGAGAATCTTTTGGGCGGCATCGGAAACAAGATACTGAATAATCGTGCCCCGCTGAACCGCTTCTTCAATGGGAAAAAGCGTTTTACCGGGCACCCAGCCATCGGCGATGGCCTTTTTCCAGTATCGCTTATCTTCTTTTGCCTGACCGATAATTACATTAATGCCGTTATCTCTCATATTAAAAGCCTGCGCCGGGCCCTGAACGCCATAACCCAGCACCGCCACTACTTCTTTTTTCAAAACTTTCTGAGCTTTTTTCAGAGAAAACTCTTTCGATGTGATGACATCTTCCATAACGCCGCCAAAATTAATTTTTGCCATGATAACCCCCTATAATTTAATGAGACTCCAAATTACAAAAGTGAAGTACATTGTAATTTGTAAGTCGAATTATCCCACGTGCGAAGCTAAGTGGGATTAACCGCTTTATTAACTTTCCAAATTTAACGCGATAATACCGGTTCTTGTTATATCAGCGATACCGAGAGGCGCAAGCCGCGCCAGTGCAAAATCAATTTGCGACTGATCGCCGGTTATTTCCAGAATTATATATGCATCCGCGGACACTATTACTTTCCATTTATTCGTGTCAACCGCTTTCTTTATTTGCTCTTTTTTATCCGCTGTTAAATTCAGGCGAACGAGAATCAGTTCACGGTGAATTGATTCCACATTGGTTAAATCATCAACCTGAATAACATCGACGAGCCTCTGCAATTGATTTTCAATACGAGTGACAGTTTCCTGAGTGCCCACGGTGGTCATAACTATTTTTGATATTTCGTATTGCGTGGTCGCATTCACACAGAGACTTTCAATGTTATAGCCTTTGCCGCCCAGTATTCCGGCAATTCTGGCCAACACGTCCGGCTTATTGTGAACAAGTATTGAAATTATGTGCTCCTTTTTTTCCATTTTTTACCTCACATTTTTTTAATTATTTATGACTTCATAACGGCTTCGTTAAAATGTAATTATGCGTTTCTCTTGTCCCCCGCCGGCGAGGGTTAAGGGGGTGGATGTATTAAAACACATTATCCACCTCCGTCACTGCGTGACACCTCCGCTAGCGGAGGAAATCCGAAGTCGTTAATTGATCATTTCTCTGCTCCCCAACGACATATTACTGATCGAATCACCCGGATGCACCATGGGATATACGCATTCTTCACGCGATACCCGGAAATCCATCAGCACCGGCCTGTCAAGAGAAAGACCCTGTCTTAAAACAGCTTCTACTTCTTCCGGTTTAGTCGCGCGCAGACCGACAACTCCATAAGCTTCCGCTAATTTCACAAAGTCAGGAGCGTAAGTCATATCCGTATGCGAATAGCGTTTTTCGTAAAACAATTCCTGCCACTGGCGCAACCATTCCCAAATAGCCATTGTTCAAAAGAACTATTTTCACGGTAATTTTATACTGCGCGGCAGTGGCCAGTTCCTGGATATTCATCTGGATACTGCCGTCGCCGGCGATATCCACGACCTGCTTATCTGGGAAAGCGCATTTGACGCCAATGGCCGCGGGCAGGCCAAAACCCATCGTCCCCAATCCGCCCGAAGAAATGAAAGTATTGGGATGATCAAAATGGAAGAACTGCGCGGTCCACATCTGATTTTGACCGACTTCAGTTGTAATAATCGCGTCGCCTTTAGTTAATTTGTACAGAGTTTCGATTACATTCTGCGGCTTAATTTCCTTGCTGTTCTGACAATATGTCAGCGGCACTTTTTCCTTCCACCCGGCAATCTGCCCCAGCCATTCCTGCCGCTGGGCAGGTGTTTGCGCGTAATTGTGCTCCGCTAAAAATTTGATTATATCCGTGAGTGTTGCTTTGGTATCGCCGATTATCGGCAAATCAACAGCAACATTTCTATTAATGGAAGAAGGATCAATATCAATTTGGACAATTTTGGCGTTGGCGGCAAATGTTTCAATCGTGCCGGTGACTCTGTCGTCAAATCTTACACCAACGGCAATAAGCAAATCACAGTGACTGATGGCCATATTGGCATAGTAAGTGCCGTGCATTCCCAGCATGCCCAGCCATAGCGGATCTGTTCCCGGAAAAGAACCAAGCCCCATCAGGGTGCCGGTAACGGGAATCTGATATTTTCTTGCCAATTGGGTCAGCAGTGCCGAAGCCTTTCCCAGGATGACGCCGCCGCCGGTCATAATTAAAGGTCTTTTAGCCAAAGTCAGCATTTCGAAGACATTGGCCATTTTCTTGGGGGCCGGTTTATATGCCACTTCGTAATTTCCGATTTTTATATTAGCGGGATCATAATCTGTTTCCGCGGCCATCACATTTTTGGGCAAGTCAACCAGAACGGGGCCTGGCCTTCCCGATCGGGCAATATTAAAAGCTTCCTTAATAGTCGGCGCAAGATCATCAATACTGCGCACCAGAAAATTATGCTTGGTGCAGGGGCGTGTTATACCCGTGATATCGCATTCCTGAAAAGCATCATTGCCGATGAGTCCAGTAGGAACCTGTCCTGTAAAAACTACAAGAGGGATGGAATCCATATTCGCCGTGGCAATGCCGGTAACAGTATTGGTGGCGCCGGGACCGGATGTAACCAGGCACACACCCACTTTCCCGGTCGCGCGGGCGTAGCCGTCAGCGGCGTGGACAGCGCCCTGCTCATGGCGGACTAAAATATGTTTCATGTCGCTTTTATAAAGCTGATCGTAAATATCCAGGACGGCTCCACCAGGGTATCCGAAAATAATTTCAACTTTTTCTTCTTCGAGTGCCTTCAGCAGTATTTGTGTGCCTTTCAGCTTCATATCCTACTACCCCCATAATTTTATTAATTCGGCCAGCAAGTTTCAGCATGTGTGACCTTTAGGTTATACACTTAGTTTCTGAATCTTGGGTCTCTGATCCCACTATGCTGCGCTTCGGGGATAATTTCCAAGAGCCCTTGTCTATTGGATAATTCGACTAACGCTTCAAAACACACTACGCTCGTTTTCAGCGAGTCTCATTAACTAAAAAAGCCGCCAGTTTCTTTGGGAAAAAGCGGCTTTATGCCTGAAACAACAAAGCCGCGGGCTTCAGGAGCCTGCGGCTTGTATCTTTTATTTTAATTTCTTAAAGATACAGAGCGGCAGACCCCGTAAGTACTACTACGAGTACAACTACGCTGTTAATTATCAGGTCATTACCGCCTGTTAAATTTTTAAGAAACATAATTTCATTCCTATTAAGTTTTTTTTATTTATAGCTGAAAAAATAATTTTGTCAAGCCCTTTATATTAGATCTTTTTATCTGAATAAATCTTCTTTTTCTTCAGTTAAGTCATTAGGCCTTTCACTGGGCTGTGCGTTAGCCAAAAAGGCTTCGGAAAGAGTCCCTGATCCGCTAGGCTGGCCTGTTCTGGAATTAACCTTGATAAACACAATACCTTCCGGTGTGGGAAAGGATTCCACCGGCGTGTTTTGCAAAAACTTTTCCATAAAATAAAGCCAAATAGGGGCCGCCGCTCTTCCGCCTACTTCTTGTTTTCCCAAAGACGCTTCCTGATCAAAACCTACCCAAACTCCGGCAATCAGGGAAGGAGTAGAACCGATAAACCAGGCGTCACGCATGTCATTCGTAGTTCCAGTCTTTGCGGCAACCGGTCTTCCTATACTTTTAACCCGCGTGCCGGTGCCACTTATCACAACATCCTGCATAACATAAGTAGTCATAAAAGCGATACGGGGATCAATAACCTGTTCCGACTGAACTATAGTTTCTTCAAAAACATTACCCGTGCGATCAATAATTTTTTTAATGAAATAAGGCGTTACTTTTTTGCCTTGATCAGCCAAAACATCATAAGCTTGAACCAGTTCCTGCAGCGTCACTCCCGATACCCCTAACGCTAATGATAATGTCCGCGATAGAGGGGAAGTAATCCCCATGTTCATAGCGTATGATACTGCGTAATCCACTCCAATTTCCTGCAATATTTTAACGGTCACAATATTGCGGGATTGAACAAGCGCAGTCCTCATGGTAATCGGTCCCATGAATTTTTCATCAAAATTTTTCGGTTTCCAGAGACCACCCTCTTGGCTGGGATCTTCTAAAGCAATAGGAGAATCAACAAATCGCGACGACGGATTCAAACCCTTATCAAAAGCTGCCGTGTAGATCAGTGGTTTAAAAGCGGACCCAGGCTGTCTGCGGGATTGCGTCGCACGGTTGAATTCGCTTTTATTGAAATCACGTCCACCCACCATCGCGCGAATAGCGCCAGTTTTTACGTCCATGCAAAAGAGCGCGCCTTGAACAAGCCCGCGTTGATATTTTTCCCTGTCTTCCAATTCCGCCAAACCTTTTTCCACAGCGTCACGCGCGTATTTTTGCGCAGACAAATTCAAGGTCGTATAGATCGAAAGACCTTCCTTGTAAAGAACGTCCGCGCCATATTTTTCCTGCACATAGCGGCGGACTGTTTCCACAAAATAAGCGGCAACTTTATCTTTGGGTTTGATCGGCCGTAATTTCAATGGAGCGGCAGATGCTTTTACCAGTTCTTCCTGCGATATGTAACCGTCTTCCATCATGCGTGTAAGAACGTAAATTTGTCTTTGTTTGGCCTTTTCATAATGAAGAAATGGGGAATAGCTGCTGGGAGCTTTCGGTAAGCCGGCCAGCATGGCCGCCTCCGGCAGTTTCAGATCCTTGGCGCTTTTGCCGAAGTAACCCAGTGCCGCCGATTCTATTCCGTAAGTGCCATGCCCCAGATAAATCTGGTTTAAATATAAATTTAGAATTTCATCTTTACTCAGATATTTATCAATTTTGTAAGCAAGAATAGCTTCCTTAATTTTACGTGTGATTTTTTTTTCAGGCGAAAGGTACATCATCTTGGCTACCTGCTGCGTAATGGTACTGCCGCCCTGGACGATATGCCCCGCTTCAAAATTTTTAAATACCGCTCGAAATATGCCTTGTATATCCAGACCCTGATGCTGATAGAAGCGGGAGTCTTCTGCCGCAATAAAAGCATAGCGGACTATCTTCGGGACCTCGGCGATCCTGACAACTTTTCTGTCTTCCAGGAAAAACTCATCAATGAGTTCGTTGTTGTCATCATAAACACGGGAGGCGATGCTGGGACGATAATCTTTGAGCGCGTCAATACCCGGCAAATCCAGGGTTAAGGCATAGTAGGTAATAGTTCCACCAACTGTCACCAGTAGGACAAAAACGATTAACGCCAGAAAAAAAGTAAGAAGCGTAGAAAGTTTCTGAACTTCACCTTCATGTTTATTATTTGATCTTTTACGGCGTATCGGCATAATTTTTACCAACTATTATTCATTATTTTCGGGAGTTACTTTTTTCTTTTCGGCAAATTTTACTACAAATATACTTACTTCATAAAGAAACATCAAGGGTATTGCCATTAATATTTGACTTAAAGCGTCAGGCGACGGGGTTAAAATTGCGGCAACGATGAAAATAACTAAAATGGCATATCTTCTTTGTTTGGAAAGCATTTTGGCGTTAACTATTCCCAGTTTGGCCAAAAAGAACATAAATATCGGCAATTCAAAAGATAAGCCAAACCCCAGTAAAAATGTTACGAAAAGCGACAGATAATCACTAAACGAAATCATTGCCTGCAAATATTTATTATTAAAACTGACAAAAAATCCAAAGGCCGGAGGCAGAGCAATAAAATATCCGAACAAGACGCCGCTGATGAAAAGTAAAGTGGAGAAAAAAACAAAAGGCAGTACATATTTTTTTTCTTTGGAATGCAGGGCCGGCGCGATAAATTTCCATATTTGATATAAAATGAAAGGACAAGTAATTATTAGCGAAGCAAAGAAAGCCAGTTTCATATAGACAAAGAATGCTTCAGTTAATCCGGTATAAATCAGATAACTGTTTTTGGGCAAGACCTTGGTAAGTGGCCTGGTAACGATATCAAAAATCCAATCCTTATAATAATAACAGCCTCCAAAACCAATGCCCACCGCAATTAAAGAGCGAGTGAGCCTTTTGCGCAGCTCTACTAAATGTCCGGTCAGAGACATTTTGTGATCTTCTTTAGTTTCCGTGGTTTCCATAGTTTGAAGCTTTGCCCGTCTTCAGCTCTAAAATGTAGGGGGAATTATTTTAAAATTTATTGTTTTGGGGGAACTTTATCAGATGAACCGGTTTTTGTTTTTTCGGCATAGGGCTTTTTCATTAAAAGTGAATCATTCCTGCCGTCGTCGTTCTTCGGCTTTTCATCGTCTTTCAAAGCTTCTTTGAAATCTTCGGTTATTCCTTCGGTTGCTTTTTTGAATTCGCTGAAGCCTTTACCCAAAGTTTTGGCTAAGTCCGGCAAAAAAGAATTATTCCTGCCGTCGCCGGTCTTCAGCTTTTCATCATCTTTCAATGCCCCTTTTAGATCTTCGGTAGCGTCTTCAGTTGCTTTTTTGAATTCGCTGAAGCCCTTACCCAAAGTTTTGGCCAATTCCGGCAATTTTTCGGGCCCAACAACGAGCAGAGCAATTATTGCAATTACTAGAAGCTCTGGCAGTCCTATGCCAAACATTGATAATTAATCTCCCTACGGTAATTGATATATACCTATATATTGATTCCTGTTTTTGTCAATGTTTTTTGCGATAGAAGTAGAAGCATAGTTGATCGAATATATTACATGAAAAATTAGCAAGAGAACTAACTCACCGATGAATTTAAGTCTCCATTCCAGGATCAAGGGAAATATTTTGCTCTTTAAAGCTATTTATGATACACGAGTAATAGTTTTGACATGGTAGTTATGAAAGAAGGTGCGCTTGTCCAGAAAAACAGGTATTGTCAAAGACTCTCGATACTTACAGCATTCGGCTGGATATGCCCATCCGGAAAGTCCGGAAAGGCTGGCCGCTATTTATGAAATGCTGGATAATCCCTTGATGACTTGGAAATTTACTCACATAGAACCGCGTGAAGCCTCTCATAAAGAGATCGAGACTATCCATTCTCCTTCCTACATTGAATTTATTGCCAGTACCGCGG
>CAVQCU010000006.1:0-12135 GCA_963710995.1 uncultured delta proteobacterium | reverse complement strand
AAAAAACTCTTTCTCTGGTTTTTTTATCGCTACTACGTTATCTTTATTCATGGTGTGTGTATCCTTTCCTTTTGTTTTTTGGCCGGCTGACTGTCGCGAAACAACCAACCGGTGGATACACCACCTATCTTCCTAAACACAACTTTTGTTTATATCTCATCCGCTGTCACTGTTAGAGCAAATATTGTGCCCCCATCATAGTTGGTATTCATAATAGGCGTACCAGCGGTAATGCTTACCGTAGCCGGAAAAAGCTTTCGTGGCGCCGTTTGGTGTGTAAGTAACATTATTATTAGCTGTGGACACTGTGGTTCCCGCTGGCATGGGATTGCCATTTACATCCGTCAAGGTTAAGTTAAAGCTTCTTGAGGCAGAAGTATTGTCCGCGAGAATTTTGCCTCGGTTGATTTTACCATTTTATTCTCCTTATTCCTGAGGGACAGATGATGTTTTTTTTCAATGTAAGACTTTTACCGGAAATATTATTAGTTTTCAACCTTTTTTCCAATTTCCCCTCCCTCCAATTATGTATTATTTTGTTGCAATAATTTAAAAAGATTGATATTAAGTAAAAAATAAGGAGATTTTCTTGTCCAGCGTTGTATTGCAATAGTTAAAAAAGATTGAAATATGATAAAAAAATAAGGAGATTTTCTTGCCCAGCATAAATAACGATATAAACTCAACTGAAAAACTTCTTAATGTTATACGCGGAAAAGATAAAGAATCTTTCAGCGCACTGGAAAAACCAAAAATTTCTTTGTCTGGAAAAAAGCCGGCAAAAAAAATCCATGTTATCTTACCTAAGCATTTTTTCGATAAAAAAGTTTATACTGTCGGAGTTGATATTGGCCGGGAATTTATTTGTTTGGTCAAGACTGCTAAAGATTCTGACGGTAGGCCGATTTTAGTTGACCAAAAGGTCATCAAATATAGTCAACAGGCATCTGACGGTTCATCAAAATTCAATACATTTTTAAAATCTTCTCTGGTTGCCTTTTGTGGTTCAGTTGACAGTTGTAATATCTGGACGAAGATGTCGACGAGTGAAGTTAACGTCCATTTCCTTAAGATTCCGCGCGTGCCTAAAAAACAACTGGAAAATGTGATCTATTGGACAGCGAAAAAAGAAGGTTTCATCGATGAAAGAAAATTAATTTTTGATTTTGAACTACAAGATGAGATTGTTGATCAAGCTAATACAAAATATTCCGTAATGGTTTACACAGCGCCCAAAGAGGAAATTGAAAAAGTTAAAAACTTATTTTCGGATATGGGAATAACTCTTGCCGGAATTACAACAGTTCCTTTTGCTGTTCAGAATATTTTTCGGTCAAAATGGATGTCGACTAGCGAAGAAATATTTGCCAGTTTGTTAATCGGTAATAATTTTTCCCGCATTGATCTTTACAATAAAGAAAATTTGGTAATGTCCCGCGGTATTAAAACTGGCAGTAGCAGCAGCATGACGGAAGCAATTGTCGCGTCTGTTTTAGAAAAAACAGGCAATTTAAAGCTGAAAAATGATGAAGCAAAAAAAATTCTTTTAAGTCTCGGCACTGATTCAGAAAAATTAAGAGATACAGATGCCGGTTACGATTTTAAAAAAGAAGAAATACTGGAGATGATCTCTCCAGTATGGGAAAGATTAGCTCGACAGGTGGATTTAACTTTAAAAACATCTGCAATCGGATACCAGAAAGTTGAAAAGATATACATTCTATCTTCAGTGAATGTCGATAATTCTATTTTGGATTACATGAGTGATCAGTTAGGGGCAAAAACAGAATTCTTTGATCCTTTTAAACAGCATACGGCTTCTACCTCTACCAAGCCTATAAGCCTTTCCGAGAGAATATTGCTGTCTCCGGCTTTGGGTTTTTCCTTATCGGATAACAGGCGCACACCTAACGTTATTTTTACTTATCAAGAAAAAAATAGAGAAATAAACACAAAGCGAACGGATAAGTTGGTTATTTTTTCCTTTGTGGCAGCTCTAATTATTTGCCTTATCACATTAATTTATCAAGGTTCGGAAAGAAATATCCTTAAAAAACAACAGATAAAATTAGAAAAAGAATTAGCTCTTTATAGTCCGATTTTATCGATGGATAAAATTTCTAAAGTAGCTGACGAAGTAAAGACACAAACGAAAATTACCCATCAATACGCGCAGCGATATTTGGGCGTTGCGGCGATTGGAGAAGTTTCGGATCTTACACCTCAAAATATACGTCTGATCAGTTTTAAAATAACTGAGGGAAGTGTTTCGCCAAAGGCTACTGCGGATAAAACACCAAAAGAAACAAGCGATGGTGTTATAATAGAAGGAGTTATTTTTGGGGACCGCAATATGCTAGATTCACTTTTAGCGCAATATGTGATGAAGCTCGAAAATTCACCAATGTTGAGTCATGTATCGATACAAAAAACCAGCATTACCACTTTCAAAAAAAGTGAAGTCCTCCAATTTACTTTGAACGCTAAAATAGGTTAGCCATTATGAAGAAATTTAATATTAATATACACAAAAAGAGTTTATGGTATATATTAACTTACAGCGGAATTATAGTCCTTTTTTTGCTAGTGGTGATATTTCCTTTGTATCACTACAAATCCAATCTCATTCAAGATAATAAGAAATTAAAAGATCAAATTGAAGAGCAAAAGGAACTGGGGCCTATCTATTTAAATTTACTTAAGATTAAGAATAGTAAAGATTTGCGTGTTTTACCCCATCCTGAGAAAACAACAATTCTCCGTGGAGAAGCAGGAAAGTTTCAAGATGATTTCCGGAAGATAGCGGGGAATGCAGGGGTAATGATGGTATCGCTTACGCCGGATTTGAACACGTTGGCGGGTTCTTCCTCATCGCTTTTACATAATGTTGTGCTGAAAGGAGAATTTGCTAATTTTCGAAAAATATTGATCGGATTGGGATCCGTTCCTTATTTGGATAGGATTGAGGAAATTAATATCCAGCAATATTCCGATTCCATGGAATTTAGAATGAAAATTTGGATAGCAATTAAGTAATCAATACGCAAAAGGTATTTATGGCCAAGTTGAAAAAAAGAGAAATAATCATTTTAGTTATTGCAGCTTTGTTTATCTTGTATGCGGGTTATGAATATTTAATTGCCGGTCCAGCAAGTAAAAAAGTTAAAACCAGTACCGAATCTGTGAATATTAACACTTCTATAACCGAGATAACAAAAGATTTAGGTAAAAATAAAATCACCGATTTTGATGCATACGTGATCAGGCGAATGGAAGCCGATTGGGGGAAAAATCCTTTCTGGGAAAAAGACTTGTATAAAGAATGGGTGAACAGGGAAGGGGTAGCCAAAGGCAACGGTGTATTGGCTAAAATAATTTATTCCGGTTATGTAGATTCCGGGAAAAATAAAATGGCTGTCATTAATGGTTTGGAATATAGGTTAGGAGAAGAATTAGAATTAGAAGGCTATGTATTAAAACAGATTACGCCTTCCAGTGTTTTGATATTTAATAAATATACGGGAAACAAAGAAGAAATTCCCCTGCATGAATAAAAATTTCCATTGGAGGTTATCGATTTGAGATACTCTGCAAGAAATAAAAATATCGTGATGTTAGGTCTTGGTCTTTTCGCGCTGATATTTTTCTTCGGCTGTGCTGAAGAACTTAAAAGCGAGAAGAAAGATCCTTTTTTTGAGAAATGGACTACTCTCGCCGAAAACTCGCAAGGCAAATCCCCTTCTGCCGAGCCTAAAAAAATTAATGTGTCAGCTTTAACGGCAAAACAAGCTCCCTCTGCCTCATTGGTAGGACCAGAGATGAAAAAACTACCTGCCGAACGAATTAATTTAACCATGCGCCAGGCGGAGCTCAAATCGGTGTTACGGGCAATGGCCAAAGCTGTTAATCTAAACCTTCTGGTGAAAGATGAGTTGAAAGGTGAAATTAGCGTAGATTTCCGGGGAGTCCCCTGGGACAAGGCCTTTACCGGATTATTGCAAACCTATGGTTTGTCTTATATATGGGTAGGCAATATAATTCGAGTGATGACTTTCGATGACATTACGCAGGATTTAAAACAACAAGTGCAATTGCGCGATATTCAATGGGTTGCTCCGCTTTTAGAGCCGGTAGTGATAAACATTGATTATGCCGACCCCATGAAATTAATGGTGACGATTCAGGATTTTCTGACTAAAGATAAGGATGGAAAACCGCGCGGATCGGTTAAGATTGATGAACACAGCAATTCGCTTGTTATTTCCGCGACGCGTGATGACCTGATCAAGATACTGCCGATTATTGAAAAATTAGATAAACCTACGCCGCAAATTTTAATTAAATGCAATATAGTGGAAACAACGAAGAGCGTAGCCCGGGATTTGGGAATTATGTGGGGAGGATGGAATAATACCAGTGTTGGTAATCAAAATCTTATTGTATCGGGTGGTGGTACCACCGTTAGTGGCACTCCCGGGGTTATTACTCCAACAGCTAACGCTGCTCTTGGTGTAGGAGGCGTTCCTTTAGGGGCTAATTTTCAAGCTAACAATCTAACCCCTACGGCTGCTGGTTCTTTAGGTTTGTTATTCGGAAAGATTGGCGGAAATTTATTAGAAGTACAATTGCAGGCCTTACAAGCGGATAGTCTGTTGAATGTCCTCTCTAGTCCGTCAATAACAACGTTGGATAATCAGAAAGCATTTACAGAAAATGGCGAAAGAGTTCCCTTTGTTACACTTTCATCATCCGGCGGCAGCACACCTACTCAAACTACCACTTTTCAAGACGTTGTCTTGCGTCTGGAAATTACGCCGCATGTAATTGACGGTAAAAATTTAAAAATGACAATTTTAGTGAAAAAAGATGACGTGGATACAACAAGGAAAGACGCCTTGGGAGATCCGTATATCATAAAGAAGCAAACTGAAACGGTGTTAATTGTTAAAGATGGAGAGACAATTGTTATTTCCGGTTTAACCTCACAAACCAAAGCGGCTTCGAATAACGGTTGGCCGTGGTTACAGGATATCCCTATTTTTGGTTGGGCTTTCAAGTCGGATAGTAAAAGTGACAGCATGGACGAAGTTCTTATATTTATTACTCCTCATATATTGCCAGTCAGTAATAATAACCAGAAGGCATCTCCGATTGTACAAAATATTATACAAAAAAATGAAATTGACCAGAATTAAAAGATTACTGGAACCACACCGAAAAATAAAATGGGATTGGACTTTAAACCATAGCCGATGTTTAAACAAAAAAATGGCATTTAAAAATGAATTATTACAATATTCTCGATTTTAAAAAAGAGCCATTTTCCAACTCACCGGAACCGGAATTTCTTTTTCAATTACCACAGCATACCGATTGTTTACAAAAGCTGGAATTAGCTGTTCGCCTGCGCCGCGGAATTAATGTGGTAATCGGAGACATTGGTACCGGAAAAACAACTTTATGTCGTAAACTTATCCAGAACTTTTCTTCTACTCCGGAAGATTCTACGGAAATTGAAACTCATCTTTTGCTTGATCCGGCATTTAATAGCGCCGTTGAATTTTTGCAAACGGTTGCTTTGATGTTGGGAATTAAAGATTTTAAAAATGGCGAAAGTGAATGGCATTTAAAGGAAAGAATTAAGGATTATCTTTTTGACAAAGGTGTTGATGAAAAAAGAATAGTTGTATTGATCATTGACGAAGGCCAAAAAATTCCCGAGAATTGCTTGGAGATTTTGCGTGAATTTCTTAATTACGAAACAAATAATTTTAAGTTACTGCAAATAATAATCTTTGCTCAAAAAGAATTCCAAACAATCCTAAAAAGGCGCACCAATCTTTTTGATCGAGTTAATCTCCTCTATTATCTCCAGCCTCTAAATTTTAAACAAATGCGGGCAATGATTAATTATCGCCTTAGTGTCGCTAGGAATTTTGAAATTGTACCTTCTCTGTTTAGCTTTTGGGGGCTTGCGGCTATTTATCTGGCTACCGGAGGTTATCCGCGCAAAGTTGTTTTTCTTTGTCATCAAGTAATTTTAACGATGATTATTCGCGGCAAGAAAAAAGTCGGCTGGTTTTTTGTCCGAAGCTGCGTAAGTAGGATGGAGACGCCATTATTTAGAAGATTAAGATGGGCGCTGGGAAGCGTTTTAATTATTATTGTTTTGGGTCTTTCGATTGTCGCAATTCTATTTCAGCTTCGAGATGCTGACGCGCATAAACAATCATCAATGATGAAGGAAGATATAAATCAAAACAAAAAAATGCCTGATTACCTGGGAAAGTTAACAATGACAAGAAAAAGAACTATTTGGTGGACACTGCATAATATCTATGGCACTTTCAGCCCCAAGATTGTTAATGCGGTGATTGCAGCTAATCCTCATATTGGAAATAAAGATATAATTGCAGAAGGGGATATAATAGCTCTCCCGTCAATTCCCGCAGATATAAAACCGATAAATGAAGGCGATGTTATTGTTATTGTGGAAAATGGAAAAGATCTGGAAACAGTGTATAATATTTTTTGTGAAAATTCTGATCAGCAAAACATGCCGTCATTGACTTTCTTTCCCTTCTGGAATAAAAAAGAAGGTATTAATTTTGCGATTGTTATTGATAAATGTTTTAAAAATATTCGTGCTGCCCAGGAAGCAGTTGGTAAATTACCACCCGTGATTGCCGCCAAAACAAAAATTTTATCTCAATGGAATGCAGATACAGTTTTTTTTAATCGCCGCGCATTGCAACATTGAGGTGAGAATTATCCGGAGGATAAATGAAAGTTAAAAAACGTCTTGGTGAAATACTTGTAAAAAATGGGCTTTTGACCGAAGAAATGCTCAAACAAGTCTTAGATGATCAAAGGAAAACCGATTTAAAGGTTGGCCAGTATTTAATACGCCAGGGAATCGTCCAAGAGAAACAAATAATAGATTTATTAAGTGAACAACTCAATATTAAGAAATATCATATGAACGATTTTCCGTTGGATCTGGAGTTAGTGCGATACATACCAATTGAAATTGCTCAAAAAAATCAAGTAGTTCCTTTAAAAATAAAAGGGAATCTTTTGATGGTCGCAATTGTTGATCCTCTGGAGATAACTATCATGGATTCTATTGAAAAGTTAAATAACATGGAAGTTGAACCGGTGATTTGTTCGGAGGCGGAAATAAATCAGCTCATCAATAGTATGTACGGTATTCAATCCGATTTGGGCGATATTATAGGAACTATGGAAGTTGACTCTAAGTTTGAAGAAGAGTCGGACAACAAAGATGAAGTCCAAGTCGCATCGCTGCAGGACATGGCGGGAGAAGCGCTGGTTGTTCGTTTGACTAATTCTATTTTTGCTCAAGCTATCCGCGATAAAGCAAGCGATATCCATATCAGTCCGCAACAAAATACTGTACAGTTGCGTTATCGTATTGATGGCAAGCTGATAGAAATGCCCTCACCTCCCAAATCTCTATTCTTGTCCGTTATTGCCCGGGTAAAGATTTTAGCCAACATGGACATTACTGTTTCCAGAATTCCTCAAGACGGCCGATTTACTCTCAAAATAGAAAAAAAGGAAATTAATGTCAGGGCCTCTTCAATTCCCACAATTCACGGAGAAAATATTGTCATGCGCCTGTTAGATATGAGCGCGGGTATTTATACGTTAAATCGTTTGGGCATGAATGCCGAAGATATGGAAAAAATCGAAAACATATGTATTAAACCTTACGGTATGATTTTAAGTACCGGGCCTACGGGAAGCGGTAAAAGCACCAGTCTTTATGCAATCTTGAATTCAATAAACAAACCGGATATAAATATAATCACCTTGGAAGATCCCGTCGAATATAGAATCAATGATATTCGCCAGGTGCAGTTAAACCGTAAAGCAGGAATGACATTTGCCAGTGGTTTGCGTTCAATTCTTCGTCAGGACCCTGATGTCATTATGGTTGGTGAAATTAGAGATGCGGAAACTGCTGCAGTATCCGTGCAAGCGGCGCAAACGGGACATAGACTTTTGAGCACTGTGCATACTAATGATGCCGCAGGAGTTATCACACGATTTATTGATATGGGCATTGAACCTTTCTTGATTTCTTCTGTTTTGATTGTTTCTTTTGCTCAACGATTAGTACGCACCCTTTGCCCCTATTGCAAAGAAAATTATAATCCGCCGGCAAGTGCTATTGCTTCTTTTGGAATAACAACGGCAGAAGCAAATAACGCTAATTTTCAGCACGGTAAAGGCTGTAGTCAGTGCAAGAACACTGGTTACAAGGGAAGAACGGGTATTTTTGAGGTTTTAGTTAATGACGAGATAATTCAAGACATGATTATCAAGCAAAGGCCGAGCCCGGAAATTACACGCGCGGCAGTAGCTGCCGGAAAGTTAAAAACACTAAAAGAAGATGCGGCCCAAAAAGTAATTCAAGGGATTACAACTCTGGAAGAAGCAGCTTCCGCCGTAATGGCATAGACCAAACAAGGATAAAAAATGTCCAAATATATTTACCAAGCAATTAATGAAAAGGGAGATACGGTGTCAGGGAAATTAGAGGCTGAATCCGTTGAAGTAGCAAATTTCATGTTGATCGCGCGCGATCTTATACCATCAAAGATTAAGGAACAGAGTAAATCCGGAGATAATCGTTGGTTGAAAGCTATTCTCGGCACAGGCAAAGTTAAGGTGATGGATCTGATCATGTTTACAAAACAATTCCATTCTATGTTGGTTGCCGGTATACCATTGTTAAGAATTCTATCAATTTTAGAGGATCAGACAGAAAGCAAAAGTTTAAAGGAAGCAATATCAAAAACTATTCAAAATATCAATCAAGGGTCATCTCTTTCGGATGCATTAGATAAATATCCAAAAATATTTTCACGCTTGTACTGCGATATGATCAGGGCAGGTGAAATCAGTGGAAATGTGCCCATCGTTTTGGATCGTTTGATATACATTATTGAACATGAAGCAAAAGTCAAATCAGATATTAAATCGGCATTCAGATATCCTCTAATAGTTCTTGTCGCCTTAAGTGGTGCTTTTATCCTTCTTTTAACTTTTGTAATACCTCAATTTGCCTCTGTATTTAACAGCGCTGGTATAACTTTACCGTGGCCGACAAAATTTGCCATGCTTTTGTACGCTTTCCTGTCTAATTACTGGTATTTGATTATTGTTGTAATAGTAATAATTATTTTTAGCATGATTTCCTATTTCAAGACAAGTAATGGCAGGTTCGTGAGAGATTCTTTTTTATTAGAACTGCCTATAGTAGGGCCAGTATTCAAGAAGGCGGCCTTATCGCGTTTTGCCAGCATTTTTGCTATTTTGCAAACCAGCGGCGTTCCCATTATGCAATCATTGACTATCCTTTCTGCAACAATGGGTAATGAGGCTCTGACGCGATCTTTTGATCATATCCGTGAGCGGGTTAAAGAAGGCGCCGGAATTTCGACGCCCTTAAAATCAGCAAAATATTTTACCCCGATGGTTATTGATATGATCGCGATTGGTGAAGAGTCAGGGAATATTGATGAAATGTTGCGAGCAGTTGCCAAACACTATGATGATGAAGTTGAGTATGCAATTAAAGGTCTTTCCGATGCAATAGGCCCAATTCTTATTGTTGGTTTAGCCGCAATGGTCGGCTTTTTTGCCCTGGCCATATTTATGCCCATGTGGGATCTTACACAGATAGCAACAAAACATTGATGATGGAAACGTAAAACTGGATAACTCTGCACTTGATAACCTGAATAACCTAAAGGTTACGTTGGGTCACACGAGGGCACAAGCGGAAATAGCTAAAATAGATAAAATCAGATTTTTTACGAGTTCAGCATTATAAGGAATGAAGAAAAATAATATTTATATAAGTTTTTATATATTGATTCCGGCAATTTACACTGGAATATCAATGATTGGTGTGATTATAACATATCAATTATTTAAACAACCAGAAAAGATCAATCAGATATCTTCCCTGAATTTTGTTTATTTAATTACAGCAATACCGGTTTTTACTTTTTCTATAAGTTTTCTTCTCCTGCGCTTTTTTTTAAAACCCTTCCTGCGATTTGTTAATAAAACGCAGAAGATGTCCATTCTTGCCAATTTCCCATTAGGAAAACAAAAAATAATAACGGACGATTTTGACCAAATTACCGAACTATTTGATAACGTGGCGAATATTCTGAGCAACGTTGAAGCAAAAGAATTATTTCCCCATATTATTGGTTCCAGCTCTTCTATGCGCAATATTTTTACGCAAATTACAAAAGTTGCTCCGACCGATTCAACAGTTCTTATTTCCGGTGAAAGTGGGACAGGCAAGGAATTGATAGCTTCGAGTATTTACGAACATAGTATGAGAAAAGGCAAACCTTTTGTGAAAATTAATTGTGTGGCAATTCCGGAAGGGTTGCTCGAGAGCGAACTTTTTGGTCACGAGAAGGGTTCATTTACCGGCGCCACCGAACAAAAGAAAGGAAAATTTGAAATTGCCGACAATGGTACAGTTTTTTTGGATGAAATCGGCGACATGCCTTTAGCCACGCAGGCGAAACTCTTACGTGTTTTACAGGAAAAAGAATTTGAAAGGGTAGGGGGGACAAAACTGATTCGGGTGGACATTCGTTTTATTGCTGCTACAAATAAAAATTTATCTGAAATGATTAAAAAAGGAACATTTAGAGAAGACCTTTATTTTCGTTTAAATGTTTTTTCCATTTCTATCCCCGCACTCAGAGAGAGAAAAGAGGATATTTTTCCAATAGCAAATTATTTCCTAGAGTCTTTGCCCAAACCGGCCAAGTTGTCCACTTCAACGCTGCAGGAATTAATTGGTTATTACTGGCCGGGAAATGTCAGAGAGTTGAGAAATACTTTGGAGCAAGCTTCTATATTGAGTGAAAATGGTGTTATTGAGTTGTATCATTTGCCGGAAGCAATGTTGAAGCAAAATTCGCGAAAGATGGTGAATAATTTAAGTGATGATATAGCTCTTGATGCTAAGCTCGAGTTAATGGAAAAAGAAATAATCATTGCCGCTTTGAGAAAAACCAGAGGCATTCAAGTAAAGGCAGCAGATATTTTAGGGATAAATCAAAGAAGTCTTTGGCATAGAATTAAGAAGTTTGATATTGATATAGACACCTTCAGGAATCTACAATAATTGTAGATAAGTCACCAAAATATGTAATTTACTAGTAAGACTGGTAAAGTTGATTGCAAAAATTAGAGTTGACAAAAAAGAAAAGTTAAGATAATTAAACACATTAGAAAAAACATAGGTTGAAAAAACGAGAAAAATGTTTATATTTCTAGTAATGGCATAGCAGTTGCTTTATATAATTATTTACAATGATTAATAAAGATATAAAAATGTAAACAAAGAATTTATCATTAATTAAAGTTAACGAAGGAGAAAAAAATGTTAAGAAATGAAAAAGGTTTTACTTTGATTGAAATTATCGCAGTCTTGGTTATTTTGGGAATTTTAGCTGCGGTGGCTATTCCCAAGTACCTTAGTATGATGGACGCATCGAGAGTGGCTGCCGCGCAAGGGGCAATTGCGGAATGTAAATCGCGCTCGAGTAGTTATTATGCCAACGAGATTTTGCAGGGTCTTACACCAAGTGGTGCAAATGTTTTAACATCGTTGGGAGCAACTCCCAATCTTGGTTCTGATTTTACTGTCTCAGCAGCGCAATCTGGCACCAGTGACATCGCAATTACTGTAAGCGCGGTGAAAGGTGTGGCGTTAAGTGCTAACGTTGTTGGAACTTGGTATTTTCCAACTTCATAAGATGAAAGAGAAGAAATACGTTTAGGAGAAAATAGCGTAAGGTAACACTTACGCTATTTTTTTATATAATAATTAAGATGAACTCGCAAAAAATCGTCATTTCCGTCTCAGGACGTAGTAATGGATTGGTTACTTTTGTTTGATTCCGCGACTGGGAATCCTAGGCTCCGGCCGGAGGAGGAATGCGCCATAACTCGCAGGAGGTCGCGTTATCCTCTGCATCGCGGGATATACCGCGGTGCTTTGTACATGGGATAATTCAACTAACAAATATTACTGCACTGTGTTTGTAATATTTGAGTTTCATTAAT
>CAVQCU010000005.1:0-9509 GCA_963710995.1 uncultured delta proteobacterium | reverse complement strand
CATTGTCTTATGGCCTCAATGCGCTCGGAAGACATCAGTTCTGTAATTGGTATGCCAGCAACTGTGGAAAAGCGCGGTAGTGGCACCATGGTATCGCCATGTCCGCCCAAAACCAGAGCGTGTATGTTTTCAACGGAAACATTGAGTTCCATCGCGATAAAAGCGCGAAACCTTGCGGAATCGAGCACACCGGCCATGCCGATCACTCTGTGCTTGGGAAAACAGCTTTCTTCCATCGCCACATGACACATAGCGTCAAGCGGATTGCTGACGATAATCAGAATTGCGTTGGGTGAATATTGAACCACTTGCTTGGTTACGTTTTTAATTATTCTCTTGTTAGTTGCCAGAAGATCATCCCGACTCATTCCGGATTTGCGTGGTATTCCTGCAGTGATAATAACAATATCAGAATTGGCCGTATCTTCATATGCGTTAGCGCCTGTGAGATGTGTATCGTGTTTTTCAATCGGTGCCGCTTGTGCCAAATCAAGAGATTTGCCCTGAGGCACGCCTTCAATAATATCAATCAACACAACATCGGCCAATTCTTTTTCCGCCAGTCTTTGCGCCGCTGTTGAGCCTACATTACCTGCTCCCACTATAGTAACCTTTTGATTCATTTTGTTTGTTTCCTTATTTTTAATTTAATTCCAAATCCAAATCAAAACAATATCTTTGTTGGCAGCTATGTCGAGAATGCATAGGTAGTCATCGGCCTCTTCAATTCATCGCAGCCGACCTGCAGAATCTCCTTCTTGCTGCCTGATTTAGAAATGGCTCAATAATCATCATAAGAGATACTACAATAAAATGAAAATCAAAACAACTATTAGCCTTCTTGTAATATTTCCTTGACATATGAAACTGAAAGTTCTTATACTCCTTCCAAAATATCTGATTAAATAAATACTAATAACATTTAAAAAATGGAGGTGTAGACATGGCAGAAGAAAAAGGTTTGAATAAACCGGTAAAATTGAAAGCGGACTTGGCGGCATTCCTTGGTGCTAAATCACTTCCTCGTACCGAGATAACCAAAAAGTTGTGGGATTACATCAAGGCAAACAAACTACAAACCAAAACAGTTAATGGTAAGCCGGAAAACGCCGGCAAAAATATTGTGGCTGATGCTAAATTAATTAAAATATTTAACAACACAAAAACTACCAGTAAGACTGGCAAAGTAACTGATCTCACAAAGTTAAAAGAAGGTCAGACTATCGATATGATGCAAATGGCATCTGTTGTCAGCGCCAATATCGAATAGATTAGACATATATCCATTTCTAAATTAAAGATGATATTGAGCCGACGACGACGCCAACAAAAATAGCGCTTTAATTTAGAATTGGTAAGTGTTTTTTCAAAATAGGCAGGTATAACATCCTGCCTATTTTATTTGTTGTTGAAACTCCAATTTCGAAAGCGAATAACATAAAGGTCACTATAGGCGCAGCGGAATTGGTAAATTGTAATGAGACTCGTTGAAAACGAATGAAGTGAAGTTTGAAGCGTTAGTCGAATTATCCCGCAAAGCGGAGGGTTTAATACCCCGCAACTTGCTTTGGGGTTCATACCCGTGATTCCTGTACCAACATTTCTTACGCCAATACTGGTTCTGACGACTCAATTTTCAGTAGCTACGAACGCTAGTCCTTATCTCAATCCCGCGGTTTGGAATCCCCCGTCTTCAGCCGGGGGAGGAATGCGGTGTAACACGCGGGAGGTCGTGTTATCCTCTGCTTCACGGGATAATTCGACTTGCAAACTTCAGTGCACTTTGTTTCTGAAGCTTGGGTCTCATTATTATAAGGAGCCTCCGGCTCCTGCCGGAGGGGGCTCCACTACTAAATACTTTTCTTTGATACGGAATCGCGCATCCATCATGTTGTTGATTTTGTAGCCAATGCCGTATATGATTATTCACTAAATTATACCGTTTCGAGTTCAAAGGATAACGAGGCGGCAAGGAGGAGGCTCCGTAAGCGTATAATCTAAAGGTCACACGTATGAAAATACGTTGAGGAAGCCGACGACGATGCCAACAAAGTTAGCCAAAGAAGGTGAAATGGTATCATATCCATTGGAAAGAATCCCGGTTTTATTCGGGGAAAACAAAACATGGGCTCAAAAAAAGCCATATTCTGGCCTGTAATAATATCAATTTTTATCCATGTGACGCTGCTCGCGGTAACAGGGGTGATTGATTTGCGCGATAATATCAAGCCGGTGGAAATATTTTCAGTAAGCATCACAGAACCTGAACAGGAGGAAAAGCCCGCGCCTAAAACAGAAAACAAAATAAAGAAAAATACAAAAACGGTTCAATCCCGCAAGGAAAAAGGAGTCAGCGTTAACGATGATGACTGGCGCGAAGAGACTGTTGACCTCGGCAGCGCCGATATCAAGTATGTTAATTATTTAACCAAGATCAAAAATAAGATATCCCAAATTGATTATCCCCAGAAGGCTTTCGAAAAAAATGAAGAAGGAACTGTTACGGTAAAAATGTCCATTGATGCCAACGGCAGTCTTGCCAGAGTAACTCTTATTTCTTCGTCGGGATATGCAGACCTTGATGATGGAGCAATAAATGTTGTTCGCGCGGCCGCGCCGTTCGAACCATTACCGGAAATTTATAACCTTTCGCGCTTGCATATAACGGTTACCTTTCTCTATAAACTTACGGATTAGGCCTTCTCCTTGCTTTTTTGAACTTATGCGCAAACAATTAACAAACACTAATAATACTTTGACATTATTTTTAACTGTGTTTCTGGCGATGTTTTGCTCAGACATATCTTGCGCCCGCACAGTAACTGATGAAATAGGCCGTAGTGTAAATATAACTCCTGCATCGCAGAGGATTGTTTCCCTTGCCCCCGGTATCACGGAAACGCTTTATGCGCTGAGTCTTGAAGATGAAATAGCAGGCGTGACCACATTTTGTGATTGGCCGGCAGCCGCGCGCACAAAACCGCGAATAGGCGGATTCACCAATCCCTCCATAGAAAAGATTGTTTCCCTGAAACCCGATTTAATCATTGCCACCGCTGACGGCAACAGGAAAGATACTGTGCGGCAGTTAGAAAGATTAGGTTTGTCTGTCTATGTAACAAACCCTTCGGACACCAATGGCATACTGAGAAGCATTTTACATATTGGTGAAATAACAAATCGGGAAAAGGATGCCAGGAAACTGGTTGAAAAACTTCAAAAAAGATTAAACAATATCACTGCGCAAATACGCCACAAAAGTAAGCCGCGAGTATTTTTTCAGATAGGTCTGGAACCGGTAATTACTGCGGGCAAGGGGACGTTAATCAATGAAGCAGTTGAGCGAGCCGGTGGCATTAATATCGCCGGCCATGATGCCGCCCGCTATCCCCGTTACAGTGCGGAAGGTATCATGGGAGCGCCGCCGGAAATAATTCTTTTTGCACCCATGGTCAATGATAAAGAATTTACCACGGTAAAAAGCTTCTGGCAAAAATTTGAAGGAATTCCGGCGGTAAAAAACAATAAAATTTATCCTATAAATACTGATCTGATCAGCCGGGCATCCCCGCGTATTGTGGACGCGATCGAAAAAATGGCGCTGATATTTCATCCCGAGATAAAAATTAAGTAATACCAATTCGCTTTCAAAGGCTAACTTTGTTGGCAGCGTTGTCGGTTTCCTCAAAGTATGTATAATACGCCTCGTTGACTCTTCCTTGCCGCCTCGTTATCCTTTGAAAGCGAATTGGTATAAAAAACAAAAAGTGACGAATAAAGAGTGAAGCAGCAAAAGAAAATATTCAGCAACTGTATTCCGCTTACAAATCAGGCTTTATTTCATCTATATTCACATTAGCTTGCTTAAGCAATTCAAGAACTTCATCCTGACGGGCTTTGGGCAGGGATTGAATCTTTCCCATCTGATTGTTGATGTAATCAATTTTCGCTTTCAGGTCAGCCAGCAGCGGAGCCAGATTGGGCTGTGGTGGTGCGGCCTGCGGTTGTTTAAATTCCTCTATCTTAGCGCCGATTTTTAACGTTATTTCTTCCAGATATTCAGGGATGGTCACATCGAAGCCCAGTTTTTCTCTGATTAAAGAGGCCAGCACATCTTGTGCGCTAGCTTCACCGTGCACTAAAAATACCGGCATTTTTTTATTCTGAAAATTTCCCAGCCAATCTAAAAGCTGACTCTGTCCGGCATGGGCGGAAAAACCATTGATAGTCCATATTTTGGCTTTTATGGCAATGTCTTCACTAAAAATACGGATTGTTTTCGCACCATCTACTATTATGCGGCCGGGAGTGCCTTCCGCCTGATAGCCGACAAAAACAATGCTTGCGCCCGGACGCCACAAATTATGCTTCAAGTGATGTTTGATCCTACCGGCATTGGCCATTCCGCTCGCGGAAATAATAATTGCTGAACCTTCCATTTCATTAATTTGCATGGACTCTGCGGTTGTCGAAGAAAACTGAAGTTGCGGCAGATCCAAAGGGTCTTCGCCATTTTTCAAAAGGCTTTGTGTTTCCCAGTCAAGATATGAACGGTAACGGCGGAATATTTCGGTAGCTTTAATTGCCAGCGGACTATCCAGAATTATAGGCATGTCTTTGGGCAGTCTTCCATCACGGGAAAGCAGATACAGCGAGTAAAGCATTTCCTGTGTTCTTTCCACGGCAAAGGCGGGAATGACGACTTTTTCCCCTCTGGAGTAACTGTACTGAATCGCTTCGGCCAATTCATTTAAGCTGTCCGCCTCACCTTTGTGATTGCGGTCGCCATAAGTTGATTCCATAAAAAGGGAATCCGCTTCGCTGATTATGCTGGGGTTTTCCATTAATAATTGATGGCGACGACCGATATCGCCGGAAAAAACAAACTTTGTGGATGTGCCGTTTTCTTCGATAAATAATTCCAGTATGGCCGCGCCTAAAATATGGCCGGCATCTTGAAAGTTAGCTTTTATCCCGTTGCCGGGGCTAAAAATCTCGTTGTAGGTTTTGGTTTTAATTAACGGGCCGACAGCCTCGGCATCTTTTGTTGAATAAAGCGGTTCAATATTGGCAGGTTTGCCGTAGCGCTGCAGCTTTTTCATCTTCCATGTCGCTTCTGTTTCCTGAATATGAGCGCTATCCAAAAGCAATATCTTCAACAAGTCTCCCGTTGGTTCGGTTGCATAAACAGGACCGCGAAAACCATTCTGCACCATGCGGGGGAGCAATCCCGAATGATCGATATGGGCATGAGTAATAAGAAAAAAATCAATATGCGCCGGGTCATACACGCCGACATCCCAATTGCGTTTTTCAATTTCGGCATTGCCCTGATGCATACCGCAATCAACAGCGAATCTTACTGTGTCTGTTTCTATGATGAAACAGGAACCGGTGACAGCTCTTGCCGCCCCGAGGAATTTAATTTTCATGAAAAATCCATTTTAGCGAATTTTATTTTAATATCGAATTGCAGGGAATCCGCCACCTGATAGGCGTCAGTTCCCGGTAAGGCAAAGTCTATTTTTATTGCGTTCCTTTCAGTTGCGCCCCCGGTCTAGAGATATCGAGGCGGTAAGGAGGATGATCCGCCTTGCCGCCTCGATATCATTTTTGATTTTACAATGGTATTGCAATGCCGGCTTTGATCGCCTTCTTCAATCTCTTGGCATCTTTCTTTTCTTTGGCGGACTTTGCAGGTTTTTTCTTTGTATCTTTCTTCACATCTTTTGATTTACCCATAGTTTAAGCCTCCTTTTTTAAAGATACGATAATTTAGACTTTGTAAAAGTATAACAGAATCCTGGCGCATTCTCCATGCAAATGTAACTTGCAACTAAATATAATAGAAGGAATCTGTTTCGTCAAACAGTTTATAAAAGCATCCTTAAATATCTCTTGACTATTAATGGTATTGCGTCTATATACACTAAAAATAAGTGTGTTTATGTTTTTTAAAATGTTAAATCATTCTTTATAAACGAGACACAACCACCATGCTCTCCGGAGTGTCGGTGGTTTTTTTCTTTACCGTGTAATAGCAATTATATTATCATCTCACAAAGGATAATTTAACTGCAAAGATTTATAAAATGAGCAATTTACATGAGCTCAAGAGGTAAGGCATGCAAGCCCCTCACTATTTCCTTCCTTCTCAATCAGGAGCCGGATGGGGGTGATTTTGATGCTTTGTGAGCCCCCAGGGGACAATGAAGGTTTAGAAAATGCTAATCAGCAAGAAAGGGGATTAAAATGAACAAAAATTTGTATGTCGGCAACGTGTCTTTTAAAGTCACAGATGAAGACCTTAAAACCAACTTTAGTGAAGCGGGAGAAGTTGTATCCGCTTCAATCATTAAGGACAAGTTTACCGGTCAATCCAAAGGTTTTGGATTTGTCGAAATGAAAACGGAAGAAGGCGCCACAGAAGCCATCAAGAAGTTCAATGGTGGAATGCTTGACGGAAAAGCAATTACCGTTAACGAAGCAAGACCGAAGAAAGAATTCGGTGCCGGCGGCGGCGGAAATCGTGGCGGCGGCGGTGGCTACAAAGGCGGCGGCGGAAATCGTGGTGGTGGTGGAAATCGCGGCGGCGGTGGTGGTGGTGGAAGATACTAATGACACTCGCTGATAATGAGACCCAAGCTTTAGAAACAAAGTGAACTGAAGCTTGCTGGACGAATTATACCAGGCGCGAAGCACCGTGGTAAAACGAACGGCGTGTATCAGGATCATAATTTAAAAATGATAAAATAAAGAGCAGAGGAATTAAAAAACCCTCTGCTCTTTTTTATATTATTGTTTTTTTAGTTTCTATCAGAGAAAAAAGTTTGAATGCATTGGATATAATCTTTCATTTCCTGTGAATAGTCGTTTTGGTTTAAATTGTTAAGATAGTTTATCGCATTAAAATTTTGTAAATTTCCACAAATTTCTTTTCCCGGGAAAAGTTTTTTCCAATCTGTTAGCGCATATTCACGCAATTCTTGCATAATTTGAACCCCATTTCCCCCATTTCTAAATAACGGTTCATTAAAACTAAAAAATCTATCAAAGTGCGTTATATTTGTGTGAACACAATTTTCAAATTTGTTTATAACATTGGTTTTAATATTGTTCCAAAATTCTTCATCGAACGCATTATTAGATAAAACAGCAAAATTTTCTATTTCATTAACAGGCAAGGGTGCATATATATATTCAAAACTATCATATTTCCCTTGTAGTTTTTCTTTTATCTTATTTAGTCTTTGCATATCAAAGCCATCACTATCAACCTGTCGAAATACTTTTGGTTTATATGATGAATCTAACGCTTGATTCTGCTTAACCCAAACCTCAACGTTGTCGTCTTTACAACCTAAAGAAGATATTATTTTAATGTTGTTATTATTGATTACTTGCTTCCAAAATTTTATAGTTTCTGAATCTGAATCTTCACATACAAATATCTTATCAGGAAGAAGCGCAAGAATTCTGCTATTTCTTTTCTCAAATTCCTTTTTTGTTTCAATAAGTTTTTGCGTTTCAATTTTCTATTGTTCAACAAAATTTTCAATATCAATAGATTGTTCAACAAAAGCAAGTTCCTCACACAAAGTTTTATATTCTGGCGAGGATACATCTCCTTTTTTAAAAAGAGATAATTGTTTTCTTTTAATACAATCAAGAGATTCTATTTTTGAAACCTGTTTGTCATCATTGGGATTTATGTATACTCTAAAAAAATTAACATTATCTTTCTCTCGCAATTTTATAAACGCTGGCGAATGAGTTGTAATAAAAATTTGAGCGTACTTTTTAAATTCAGAATGTACCTTATTCGCCAAATTTTGAACTTTTGAATACTCTAAAGAATTTTCCGGTTCTTCAAATCCTAATATGAATTTCTTTCTAGGGATTTTACTAAATATATGTGCTAAAAAATGAGGTATATAAGACATTAAGACGCCATCGCCTGAAGAAAAAAGATCTATTTTGACATCAAGGACATTTCCTCCTCCTTTTTGAATTTTTATCCCTGATTTAACAAAAATTCTTACGGCATTAAGCACATCCTTTACACTCGTAGATAAAGATGCACTGGTAGGAAGATCAATAAATTTTTGAAAATCTGCGTTTATATCATCAGATTTCTGTTCTAAGATTTTAGACAGATCACCAATTTTCCCCTGAAAATCTTTTCCTTTTGTATCTTCTAAAAGTCTTTCAAATTGAAGAAGTAGTTTTTGCACGAAATTCTTGTCTCGTATTGCTGGAACATAGAAATATTCTAGTTGATTTAAGAATGCTGTAAATTGTCTTTTAATATTTCCGTCTTTTTCAATTTCTTTTTCTATATCACTATTGCTTGAATGATATTCAGGAATTCCTATTCCCATCTGACCAAACTTTTTTACAATGTGAAAATCGTCCTTTAATGCTCCAGATCCTTGACCTTGGAAAAATAATGTTATTACTATTTCTCTTTTGCCTCCTGCGCGTCCAGTATAGGCAATATTAAAATCCTTTCCTTGATCGAAATCCTGATCAAAGTTAGATTTACTGTTAAAAAACAAGTTAAGAGCCTTTAAGATATTCGATTTGCCTTGGTTATTTCTTCCAGAAAATATATTAATTTCATCTGCATCAATATCAATGCTGTAAATAGATCGAAATTTTGAAACTTCAATTTTTTTGATTATCTTCATAATAATTTTTAATTTCAGAAGATGTCTTGAAAATTTCTATTACAATAATTAAAAAGCAAAATCCGTACATCTTTAAGATAACGGTATAGCTGTTTGCAGACTTTTATTTGATGAATTGATGTATTCGGTAAATTTTTCGGCGATGGTTTTTATCGTGTATTCGAATTTCGCTTCGTCTTTGTCCAGTAACGTCATGCGGAAACCGAGCAATGGTGTAAAGAAAGATGTCAGCGGAACCACGCAGATGCCTGTTGCCGCCAGAAGATAATAAACGAATCTCTTATCATATTCTATGGGTTCCTTGACCAGGTTTTCCACGAATTCTCTTACTTTCCGGTTTTTAATATGAATTTTTTGTTTGCTGTTGAGGCCGGATTCATTGAAAACAATTGTCATATAAAACGCGCCGTCGGTTTTGTTTACCATCAGGCAGGGGACATCCTTCAAAATGTTGTAAGCGATATGAGAAAGTTTCTCATAATTCTTTTTACGCTCATCCAGATAATTTTGATATTCGGGATGTGTCATTATTCTTGGAATCGCCAGTTGCGGAAGCGTTGTCGAACAAATGGTGTGCGGCGGCGCGCTTGATGCCCCTGGTGCCGCCGATTCCGCTGGGGCCTGGCCTGAACTGTCTCGACCGCACCGGCGCGGGCGGCCTGGGCCTGAGGTTCGCCACCTGGTGCTCACGCTTCGTCTGCCGTGGCTGTTGGGACTCTTTGGCATTCCGGGAACACCGAGCGATCCCATGAATGGTCGGGCCTAATGATCGGCGTGGTGCTGTGGGAAGGTCCCAAGGGCGCCGACTGGTGGGAGGTT
>CAVQCU010000004.1:0-13164 GCA_963710995.1 uncultured delta proteobacterium | reverse complement strand
TGTCCCGGACCGGCGAGGAAAATCATGTCGAGATCGTATTTCTTGATCAGTCGGTTGAGGTGCACATAGATGAACGACAGCCCTGGACTCGATCCCCAATGTCCGAGCAGCCGGTTTCTGATGTGCTTGGACGGGCGGCTCCTTCAGTAATGGATTGTCCAGCAGATAAATCATGCCCAGGCTCAGATAGTTGCAGGCCCGCCAGTACGCCTCCGTCTTGCGCAGTTCATCCGCGCTGAGAGGAGTGCCGGTGATAGTGGAACGAGCCTGACCATAGGCACCGATGGAAGCAAGGTCGGAAGCGATTTCTGGAGCGAGGGTAGTCTTATCTCTGGTCGTTCGAGGTTTGTTGGCAACTATCGAAATTTTATCTCCGATAACAGCATTGAGAAATGTCGATTTCCCACTTAGGGCGGCCAATGATGCCGATGAAGCCTGATTAAAACAATACAATTATCCTCTTTATATTAATTAATTCCTGGAATATTCAGGGTCAAAGATTCCCCCGAATCGGTGGCCACAGAAATTACGCCGCGCCTTTGACCGGTGTTTGATTCTACAATTAAATTTGTCCGGGGGTAAAGCTTTTTTATTGCCGATATGTTCATATTATTTAAACCACGAAAATTTGACATGTCACGCTCCGATAAGCTGAAGCGAAATTCGTTGGTGTCCGGAGAAACCTTGTCCAAAAGTTTAATAGTGCGATCATAAAAAATAGAAGAAAGAACAAGGCTTCCCAGCGCCGGATGAATTGGTCCAGCCAATATCGCGCCGTCTTTTTCCATTTCCTGCGTCAACTGCACGCCAATTCTGATTATGCGAATGCCTGCCGCGGATAGCTTTTCCCACGCTAGCCGGCACAAATCGACGGCGTCAGAAAGTTCTAAGGGCTTGTATTCTTCTTTCCGGAGTCCTTCAGCAAGGGCGGTCCCGCTAAAAACAATGACCGGATGAATCCTTACCGTATCAGGCTGGAGGTCAATTGTCTTATCGAGGGAATAAATAAATCCTTCTTCTGTGTCTTTAGGCAAGCCGGCCATAAGGTGCAAGCCGGTCTGGAAACCATGATCTTTTAAAATTATCATGGCCTTTACTATAGCGGCAACGTCATGGCCTCTTTGAGCAAATTGCAGCACTTCATCAATAAACGACTGCGCGCCGATTTCTACTGTAGTAACTCCGTATTTTTTTAGTACCGGCAAGTTATTCTCTGTGATGTAATCCGGCCTCGTCGAAATTCTAATAGAATTAACAAGACCATTTTGAATGAAAGAGTAAGCCCAGGAAAGAAGTTCCTCCTGATAAGCGGGATCAACTCCCGTAAAACTGCCGCCATAAAAGGCGATTTCCACCTTCCGAGATTTATCTTTATTCCAGGCCAGATAAGACTTAACTTCCGAATCAAAAAACTTTTTTGTTATTTTCAGCGGAAAATTTCCGGCAGTAATTTTCTGATTGCAAAAGATACAACGATGCGGACAGCCGCTGTTCATGATGAAGATAGGGATAATTAAAGGATTGCTGTGGGACTGTTTAACGCCACCCCTGTTAGTTTTTTTCATTTTGCAGTATTTCCCAAGCTTTTTGCGCCGCTTGTTTTTCGGCTTCTTTCTTGCTTTTGCCACTGCCGATTTCTGTTAGTTTGTTCACTATTACTATTTTTACTTCGAAAATTTTGGAATGATCCGGGCCTGTGGAATCAATGACTATGTAAATGGGAACTGTTTTATACCTTTTCTGACAAAGCTCCTGCAGAGCGGTTTTATAGTCGAAATATTCGGAACATGAATTATCATCTTCCAATAGTGGTTCGATTAATTTTGTTATGATGGTTTTTGCGTTTTCAAAATCGGAATCAAGATACACGGCGGCGATAACCGCTTCGAAAGCATTAGCTAAAAAAGAATCTTTGGTGCGGCTGCCGGAGCTATCTTCGCCGCGACCGAGTAAAAGGCATTTGCCAATTTGTAAATTACGGGCGAGTTGAGCCAAATGTTTTTCGTTCACCAGAGCGGCGCGAATTTGGGTAAGCGTGCCCTCGGGAAAAGTAACATATTTTTTAATGATCAAGTCACTTACGCAAACGCCTAAAACAGAGTCACCTAAAAACTCGAATCTTTCATTGTCGGAGGCAGCCAGTTTCTTATTTTCATTAACGTAAGAACGATGAGTAATGGCAGTCGAAAGAAGATTAATATCGTGGAAATGATAAGCAAGTCTTTCTTCTAAATTGTGCAAAGTTTCCAGTCTGTTTTTATCCATAGACGATCTTTCCATAAATGTATTTATATTTTTAAAATACGAGAAAACGTGCGGATTAGCAATAGATAAATTCTGAACTGAAAAGATCACGGATAATTTGATGAAATCCAGTTAACGGTATAATATTTGTCAATATTAAATAATAAATGGCTTTCATAATAAAATTAAGATAAAATAAACATACCCATAAAGGAACAAAGGCAAAGGAGATACTATAATGAATGCAATTACAGGTTATATATCCGCGCACCCGTCAGTGCTTGTAATAATCGTAATATTCATCATAATATTAATCCTGCATTTTATTTTCAAAAACTTAATTAGATTAGCACTGATCCTGTTGTTTATCTTACTGGCTGCGTCCGGTTATTACTATTTTAAAGATCCGGATAAAATGCCGGAAAAAATTGAAAAATCAATTAACATGATGAAGGCCGGCATTAATGAAATAGTGGACAAAAGTAAGAACTTTGGTAAGGACAGCAAGGAGCTATACAAGGAAAGCAAAGAAATTCCAGGTGATGTCAATAAATTAATTAAAGATTCCAATAAAGATTTGGATAAAGAAATGAAGAAATAATACTCCGGGTTTTCCAATTATCTAATATGTCGACTTCGTCAAAAACAATAGGCTGGTTTTTTTTATTTTTTCTGGCTATCTTATTTTTTCTGATTATCAGTTTTATGCGGACTCCTGATCCCTGTCGGGAGACCATAACCTATCGTTTAGGCAAGGTGGATGAAAGGTTTAATCTCACCCGCGAGGAATTTCGAACAGCCGTAAATATGGCCGCGGTAATGTGGGGAAAACCATTTTATCGCGATCTATTTCGTGATGATCCTGATGGTGCAATCGAAATCAATCTTCTTTATGACTACCGTCAGGAAGCCACCGACAGGCTAAAAAAGCTTCACTACAAAATTGATCGTTCAAAGGGATCATACAAAGAATTAAAATCACGCCTGGAAAATTTAAGAGCCGAGTATGAGCAGAAAAAAGCCGGGCTCAAGAGTGACTTTGATGCTTATAATGCAAAAGTGAATGCCTTTAATACCGAGACAGAATCATGGAACAGACGTGGTGAAGTTCCGCAAAGTATTCATATGCGACTGATGAAAGAAAAAGATGAATTAATCACTTCAAACGATAATCTGCATGCGCACCAGGAAGAAATGAAAGCGCTGGTGGATACAATCAATAGCATGGTAGTGGTGATCAATGAAATAGCCTCCAATAATAACCTGGATATAGTTGACCAGCAAAACATAGGAAATACATTGGGCCGTGAGTTTTGTGAAGGCCTTTATGAATACAAAAACGGCAAGCGGTCAATTAATATTTATCAGTATGATAACGAATACCGGCTTGTGCGCGTTCTTGCCCATGAATTCGGTCACGCCCTTGGTTTAAATCATAGTAAAAGCGCCGAGGCTGTTATGTACCCTTTAATTCAATCTGATTCGCTTGCGCTCGCAGCGGATGATATAGTGGCGCTGAAAGAGCATTGCAAAATTGAATGAGGCTGGTTTTGTAAAAAGTTTCCGGCATGCCGTCTAACTGGCACTTGCAGTACAATTCAGATCATCTGAAAACTAATGAATAAGTAAATGTAAAAAAAGTCTGATCGCTTGTTATACCTATAAATCATGAGGTTGAAATTTTTTTCCGCTTAACACCCCCAATGGTTCAACTGGACATCAAGGGTGTTAAGGTTATCAAAAAAATGTGGCAGGGATAAAGTATTCTTAGCTATCAGCATCAGAGAGAAACTGAATGCTAGGGAGGTGCTTGATTCTTACAATCAAAACGTTACTGCTAATTTACATCCCATTTCCGTAGAGTTATTTTTAGGTTCAAATACGACATAACCAGTTGGCACTCCGTAATAAGTAATTGGGTTAGCGTATGAGTCAGATATACTCCAATATTTTACATAAGGTTCTATTAAAAAACCAATCTTTTCGTATTTCTTGGTGATGGATATTGAGCCCCTAACACCATAGCCTTTCGTCTGATCATTTTCAATGTTATTAAAACCCGGATCAATATCGCTGAGACAAGATCTTTGTTTCCCCCGTAGGAGAAGATCATATTCCCCCGCCGCTCCTAAAGACCAATCATTGCCCAAATTGGTAACAACTTCTAAACCAATTGGGATATAAAGATAATTTGATATTCTTTTATAGCCACCAGAATTTTTTTCTTGTGGATTGTCATTTAACCACCTAAATCCAATACCTAAATAAGGAGTAATCATGATGGCCTTTCTAATGAAGTCATAACCTAGTAACCCTCTAATCTCTAATATATAATTAGGTATGCCTGTTATAGTTAACGGGAATCCTTCCCAAGTGGCTCCGTCATAATCTAACTGTCCATAGGCAAACTTCAGTTCTGCTTTTGACATAAAATAATGGTGATAAGCATAAGAACTGACTATACCATACATCGTGCCCTTTTCTTTCATCATAGAGGTTTCTTCATATTGGATGTAAGATATTTCCGTGCCTATTTCCCAAGTGTGCCAGGGCTTTGATAAATTTTTTAATGATTCTTCTTCGCCTTCTTTGATAAGCGATGCAACATCGTCAAACTTACTGGATATTATTTTGCCGTCTTTCGTTTCAATTTGGATTTCGTTAATGTTCATTTTAATAATTTTTCCGTATACGATGCTGCCATTTTTAAATTGCACACCTTTAATATTTTCGTATTGAGCAAAAGAAAAGGTATAAAAACACAGAATGAACGTGAATGTTATGGCGCAAATCCAAGCGTTTTTGTGATATATTTTCACGTTGTGTTATCGTCCTTCATAAAAAAATAATTCAATAAACCTCCTCGCAGCAATTTGCAGGATATCTCACGGCGGGTATCCATTCTCCAAACGAAGCAAGCTTCAGGGAATTTGATACAGAGAGATTAAATTACGGCATGAGCTTATCTATACATATAAATTTAGCGAATTTCAATGCAAATATAATGTCTATTAAAAAATAGGACAGAGGATCATTCATTCCCACCTGTAATCATGTATATTTCGGCAAGACAGAGGGATGTGGTAATGTTCTCATTTATTTTTGACAGCACTTTTTTCCTATTCGCTTAAATGATTATTTATATAAGGACACAAAATCTGTTTAAAGAAGATTGATTTCCATAGCACGGACGGGGCAGGCGGAAACGCAAAGTTCGCAGCCATTGCATTTTTCTGGATCAAATAAAACTTTTAATGTTTTCTTTTCAAAGGCTAGCGCTCCTGTCGGGCAAAAAGCAGTGCAGGCGCCACAGTGAACGCATTTATCAACGTTTTGGCTAACACTCTTGGATAGGGGTTCTACCTTGAGCCCCATTTCTTTTAAAAAACGAATGCCGTGATCGAAATTTTCTTTTAACCCGCTTAACTCCAGGACGATAACGCCTTCGCGGCGAGGAAAAATCCTTGCCTTTAAAATATTGAAGACAAGATTGTATTGTTTAACAAGTTGATAAATTACCGGCTGTTGAACAATATCCGGAGTATAGCGAATGACTATTTTTTTAGAATACATGAGTAATATTATGGATCCAGGAAATTTGATAGGAGATTAAGGTATAGACATAAGATTGTCAAGGTAATTTACTGCAAATTGCGGTTGTTGTAATTATGAAATATTTTGAACAATTAATCTATCAGAAGAAGATTCGTCCAATCCAGAGCAGGAAAAGTTATATGTAAGGAATGGTCATCGTTCACCAGATGATGTTCCAGATTGCTAAAATATTTTAAGGCGATATTTTTTACAATGTTAGGATTGACAACATCGTCGTTGTTTCCATGATAGATAATAACAGGCAAATGTAACTTGGTATGCTCTGGAGGTTTGAATTCCGGAAGGTTCAAAGCGGGCGCCAGGAGAATCATCTTTTTTACTCTTTCCTCGTTGTTTATAGCATATTGTGTAGCCATTAATCCTCCATAGCTTGATCCCACAAGGATCAAATAGTTCTTGCCGGAAAGAAGACTGTCAAGTTTACGTATGCGTGTGGCATAATCTCCGGTATAATCCTCGATAATCATCTGCGGGAAAAGTTGCCGGAAAAATTGTCCTTTGATTCCTTGTGCTGTACTTTCCAAACCGTGGATAAAAACTAGTGTGTTTTCCATTCGCTTTTTTTCCCCCTCATTAATTATTTTAAGTTGCGTAGATTATGACAGTATGTTATCAGTCACGCAAGAGTAGATTTAATCAACATAGGAGATTTAATTATGGCGTTAGTTTTACCTTTTAAAGCGGTTCGGCCACAACAAAAATTTGTATCTCAGGTAGCGGCTCTTCCTTATGATGTTATGACCAGAGAAGAAGCCCAAAAAGCGGTTTCCGGCAATGCTTTGAGCTTTATGCATGTAGAAAAATCGGAAATTGATGTGCCCGATCAGACAAAAAGTGATGATGATCTGATTTACCAGACAGCAAAACGTAACTTTGTTCAAATGCAGGAAAAAGGGATTCTTCTTCAGGATGAATCGCCTTGCTTTTATATCTATCAGCAGCAAATGAGTGGCCGTACGCAAACAGGAATTGTTGGCACGATGAGCGCCGCCGAATACGATGCCGGAAAAATAAAAAAACATGAGTTGACCAGAAAAGACAAAGAAGATGATCGCATCAATCATGTAAGCACAGTCAATGCTCAGACCGGGCCTGTATTTATAAGTTACCGGGAACGACAAAACTTAAATAAAATCGTCGATAAAATAATTGCCGGCACTCCTGAGTATGATTTCACTGCCGACGATGGTGTGATGCACACAGTCTGGATTGTAGCTGATGCCAAACAAATTGAAGAAATTAAAAAAGAATTTCGTGATGTCGATGCCCTTTATATTGCCGACGGACATCACCGTGCCGCCGCCGCCGCAACCGTTGCCAGAAATAGACGCGGCCAGTATAAATCCGCTGATTCCTCAAACGAATACGAGTCGGTGCTGGCTGTATTTTTTCCTCACACTCAACTTAGGGTCATGAATTATAACCGCGCAGTAAAAGATCTCCATGGTTTAACACCGGAAAAATATCTGGAGAAGATCAGTTCCTGCTTTACAGTCAGTAAAAACTTTACGGCAAGATCGCCGCAGCAGCTTCATGATTTCGGAATGTATTTAGGCGGTGAGTGGTATAAAATAGCAATTAAAAAAGGGATGTATAATGAAAGTGACCCTGTGGCCAGCCTGGATGCGGCCATATTGCAGGAACATCTGCTGGATCCTGTCTTGGGAATTAAAGATCCGCGTGTGGATGAACGCATCAAATTCATTGGCGGCATAAGAGGCATGGATGAACTGGAAAAACTGGTGAACAAAGACGGATTTGCCGTGGCGTTTTCTCTTTATCCCACAACCATGGAGCAGATAATAAATGTTGCCGACGCAGGAGCGATTATGCCGCCCAAATCGACATGGTTTGAGCCGAAATTGCGCAGCGGTATTTTTACTCATAAACTGGACTAAGGCAAAAAATATCTAAATTATGGAAGAAGAAACCCTTGATGAAATCCTTGATGGGCATTTACGGGTTTTCCAGAAGAAAAAAGGATACCGATTTTCTCTAGATTCTATTCTGCTTGCTCATTTTGTTTCTTTAAAACCGCCTACCTGCGCTATTGATCTGGGATGTGGCAGTGGCATTATTCTTCTTATTCTGGCAAAGCGCTTCCCATTCATCAATTGTACCGGTTTAGAAATTCAGGAGAACCTTGCGTTGCTGGCGCAAAAAAACACACAACTCAATGATTTGGATAGTCGCATCAAAATATTATCTGGCGATGCACAAAAAATAAAAGATATTTTTTTAGCGCATTCGTTTGATACGGTGATATTTAATCCGCCTTATCGGAAATTAAATTCCGGAAGGATTAACCCGCATCCCGAAAAAGCTATTGCGCGTCACGAAATCAATGGTTCTTTAAAAGATTTTCTAAAAGCGGCACAATATTTACTTAAACCTGCTGGAAAAGTCTTTACTATTTATCCGGCTAAAAGATTGGTTGAACTCGTTTGTCTTTTTCGAGATAATGACATTGAGCCCAAAAAAATAAAGCTGGTGTTTTCTGATAATTTTTCTGAAGCGGAATTCGCTTTGGTGGAAGGAAAAAATGGTGGTCGCGAAGAACTGAAAATTGAATCACCGCTTTTTATTTATGATCAAAACAAAAATTACACAGAGGAGATGGTCGGCATTTTCACTAAACTTTCCCGATTTCCCGCTGACGGCGGCGGCTGATTTCCACTTGCATAACACGCTTGAGTATAGCGGCCAATTCACTGTCGGCTAAAGCAGCTGTGCACTCAGCAATCATTTCTTTGTCTCTTTTTTTTAACATTGTTTTTTTTGTTGAAGAAACATCATCTTTAGCTTTTTCCTGAACTAGGGTGTGGCCAACCAAAAAGCGGATTTCTTTTATGGCTAATTTTCCGGAAAGTTCGTTTAATTTGCTGCGAATTTCTTCTTTTATGAAATGAAGTTGTTGCACCCAGACTGAAGAAATTGTTTTAACAAATAGGGTGCCGTTTCTCAAACAATCGGGTTGTGTTTTCGAAGCGATTTGCGGACCTACAGTTTTCGGCCAGAGTTTCATCAGGGCATTTTCTTCGAGTTTTGAGGTCAGGCCCCTTTTTTTTAAGACAGAAAATAAAACTTCGCCGATTGATTGCATTTGAGATTGCTGTTTTCTCTTGCGCATATTTTCTTGTGGCATAAATTTAAAGGCAGGTCAATAGGACAATCCACGTAGCTTCGCTCCTGGGATAATTTCCAATAGCCAAAGGCTATTGGAAAATTCGATTTACAAACTTTAATGCGCTTCGCTTTTAAAGTTTGAGTCTCATTACGACTAACGCTTCAAACTTCATTTCGTTCGTTTTCAGCGAGTCTCATTAAAAAAGCGGGGAGGTTTTAACACCTTCCCGCTTAGAGTTACTTTTCACAGAAGTATTTCTTAGACAGCAAATGCTTCTTCCGAAATATTCATCGCGCTCTGTTCGTCCTTCTTGAGATTTTCCAGTTTGGCTGGCACAAGACCGGTGATACGGTTGATAAAGAACTTGGCACTCTGGATCTTCCCTGAATAAAAGGCCTTGTCATTGTCGCCGGTGGCGCTGGCCAGACCCTTGACGGCAGCATTGGCCATCCGGATGTGCAGCCAGCCTACGAGGGCGTCTCCCAAGCAGTTGAGATAATCGCAGGCGCCGATTAGTGGAATGAAAGGCGTGGTTCTCATCATCTTACCGAAGGCCATAGCTGCCTCTGCGCAGGCATTCAAAGCGCCTTCGACGATAGCCGCTTCGGCTTTAAGAGCGTCAAGTCCCTTGGCTTCGGCAATAGCAGTTTGAGTTATGCCAATAACGTTCATAAAATAAAGACCCTTCTTCATGCCCAGTTTGCGGCCCAGCAGATCCATCGCCTGGATACCGTTGGTGCCTTCATATATTTGATTGATCTTCTGATCTCTCATCATCTGTTCTACAGGGTATTCACGGCAGAAACCGTAACCGCCGTATGTCTGAACGGCAAGCTGGCAGACTTCCATACCCATGTCTGTGCAGTAGGCTTTTACTATTGGCGTAAAGACTTCAATCATACCGTGCCAATACTCTTTCTGTTCCTCGTTGCCCGCTAGTATGGCGTTCATTTCTTCATCCATGCAGTAGTAGCAGAAGAAACATAAAGCACGAATACCTTCAGACATAGATTTCATTTTGAGGAGCATTCTGCGAACGTCTGGATGCTGAATGATAGGAACGGCTTTAGGGTCTTCAACCTTCATAGCCACTTCTATGATGTTCGCTCCCTGAACCCTCTGTTTAGAGTAATCAAGAGCATGGAGATAGGCAGCTCCTGCAAGGGACGCGCCCATCATACCTACGCCCTGACGTTCTTCGTTCATCATGTGGAACATGATCGGCATACCCTGACGTTCTTCGCCCATCAGGTAACCGATGCACTTGTTGTCAGAGCCGAAGTTAAGTGTACATGTGGCGTTGCCGTGGATACCCATCTTGCTTTCGATGTTGCCGCACTGAACATCGTTAGGTTCACCAAGTTCGCCCTTCTCGTTGAATCTGATTTTGGGAACCATAAAAATGGAAATGCCCTTTGTACCTTTGGGGTCACCCTCGATTCTGGCCAGAACCGGATGAATAATATTTGGGGTCAGATCATGATCGCCAGCGGAGATGAAACTCTTTGTGCCAACGATGGAATAGGTTCCATCTGCATTCTTTTTGGCTGATGTCTTTAAAGCTCCGACGTCTGAACCGGCGCCCGGTTCAGTCAGGCACATTGTTCCCGCCCACTCGCCGGTATACATTTTTTCCAGAAGAATATTACGCAGGGGATTTTGGAAGTAATCCTCCATCAGGCGTGCCGCGCCGTGGGTAAGACCGGGATACATAACAAAAGCCTGGTTGCTCGACAAAAACATATGTGCAGGAGCGGACGCTATGATGGCTGGGAAACCTTGGCCGCCAACTTCCGGACTATCACCCGTGGCCATATACCCGCCTTCACAATAAAGCTTGTAGAGCCTTTTATAAGCTTCAGGTGTGGTTACTTTTCCATCCTTATATGTTGCCTCGATAGGTTTACGATGAACTTCGTCAGGATAAGTAGGGGCAATCTCCAACTCTGCGAATTTTGCCGCCTGGTCAATTACCATGTTGCAAGTATCGATATCATAATCCGCATATTTGCCCTTGCCAAGTAATGTTTCTCCTACCTTGAAGACCTCAAACAACTGGAATTTAATATCCCGTAAATCAATCCACAAACTCGCCATAAAAACCTCCTTACTTTTTTCTGTTTATTGTATTTTTTGCTCGTTACATAATGAGCGTTTATTCATTATTTTAATTATAAGCCAGAACTTAAATTTTAATGACTGCAAGTCATTTTTGACTCTTATACATCTCTACAACCCCTCTGTCAACATATTATATAACATTTGAAGATTTTCTCTGTTCATGTTTACGATGCATTATAATAGTCATAATAAAACAAATAGTTATAATTATAAATCATGATTTTATATAGGATGACTGAAAGTCATTTTCCGGAAAGTTTTTACAGAGAATTAATCCCTGTTTGGCCATCGCCCTACATTATTTTGTAGTCAAGATTGCCTTGATATACAAAATCGAAATTCTTACACTTCGTACCAGGAAGTTCTTATTAAAAAAAAATCTGAACACATCGGCCATAGTTCTTCGTGTATTAATCCCGCGACTTGGAATCCTTCGGTTCCAGCCTGGTGAGGAATGAGCCGTAACTCGAGGGAGGTCGCGTTATCCTCTGCATCGCGGGATGAATTCAACTTACAAATATTACGGCACTGCGTTTGTAATATTTGAGTTTCATTCATTCGACCTGCAAGCTTCAGTCGCAGATGACCTTTAGGTTATGCACTTTGTTTCTGAAGCTTGGGTCTCATTATTACAGGGAGCCTGCGGCTCCTGCCGTAGGGGGCTCCATTACTGTTTTATAAAATCGCGCATGCCTAGGACTTCTTTTTGGACTCCTCCGGCATATGGTCAAGGTAATACTGAGTGATCTCATATACAGCGTAGTCCATCATGAGCATAATCCGCATAACGCTGTCGATGGCCTGATGGTGTTCCAGCGCGTCAATAAAAATTGCTTGAAAATCGGCATAGAGCCACATGTGGCGACGCATCAGTATTAATCCGTAAATTGCTTCCTGCAAGGGGAGGCCGATCTGGTGACATTTTTTAGCGTATTTCTTAAAATATTCTAGGGTAATTTCAATGCGATTATCGGATACCAGCAATTTTCGTAAATTGCGGTAAAAATCAACGGCGTAAATTATCAATTTTTCCTTTTTTATATTTTGATAATGTGTCGTTCTTTTATTTTTTTGAACATCGATTGCCCAATATTCGGCAATTTCCTCGGCGTTTTGTTCGGTGACATCAAGAAGTTTAATAGAATCTATCATAAGAATATTCTCCTTTCTTTGAACTTAAAACTGATATAAGAAAACGGTTCTCTTACAGTGTCATTATTTTTTACTTTTTTCCTTCTTCATAAGTTCCTGGTATTCTTTGGTCACCTCATAGGCTGCATAATCGAATAATAAAATTGTCCGCCCGAGAGTATCAAGGGCTTGCCGTTGATCAATACCTGAGCTGAATATTGCCTGGAACTCTGCATATAACCAGATATGCCGTCTCATCAGTATTAATGCGTAAATAGTCTCCTTTGCAGGGATACCCATGATATAACTTTCCTGAGCATAACTTCGAAAATACCTCAACACATCATCCGTAATTTTTTCATCAAGAAACATCTTACTGAAATTCTGATAAAACCTGACACATTGAAGGGTGATTTTTTGTTTATCCAGATCTTTATATGTTGGTGTTTTAGCGTTATTCTGAACATCCTTGACCCATTTATTTGCCATTTTTTCCGCGTGCTTCTCCGCTAGTTCTAAATATTTAATGGCGTACGTTTTCATTATTGATCTCCTTTCCACCATAAATTAGCTTGAATGCCTGATACTAATATAAGACATGATGTTCGAATTGACAATGTTTTTTTAGAAATTATTCGTTAAAAAATAATGACGCCATAAAAAGAGCGTGGCACAAGCAATAATAACGCATCGAAGAAAAGAGGCGTACAGAATAAGTCCACCTAACTTATGCCTTACATTTTATGGACTAGATTTCCTTGACATTCAAGGCCGGACTTTCTATAGTTTACCCATGCAGAATCAATGTCTTATCAAAAAGATATTTATGAAAATATCTTCTGAAAAATCGGCTTCTAAAATTTTAATAGCAGCATTTCTTTTGATTTCTATTCTTGCAGTTTACTGCCAAATAAAAAAATTCGAGT
>CAVQCU010000003.1:0-6454 GCA_963710995.1 uncultured delta proteobacterium | reverse complement strand
AATTGAGTTTTTAATCTTTTCGGCGATCAGTTTCTTTTCTGTTTTATTCCAGAACTATCTGCTCTGGTATGGGGCTTTCTTGGGGTTGCTGATCCACATGGTTTTTATCCACATCCCTGGTTGCTTCTGGTTCAAAGGATATATCCCGGGAGTCATCACTTCAGCAATCCTGCTCCTGCCAGGCATTTGGGTTTTGGCGCTGGCCCAAAATATTCTTCAGTATGGTTGGGGTGAAATCCTAATCGCGGTTTTAATTGGAGTTCTATTACTCGCCATCATCATTCCATCCTTGCATAAGCTTATGGGAGTCCTGTCTGGATGGTTAGACCGTTATGCACTGGAACAAAAAGTAGATTAGTTCAATACGAGTCTCTTATCCTCCCCTACAACTCTATTTGTGAGTGTTCCGATCTTTTCAATACGGGGATTACCAACGAGAAACAATTTGTTCGAGAAGCATTGCACTGCATGAAAGAGTTTATGACAGTAGACGGAAATAAGGTCGTGTATGAAAATGTCATCGAACAAGAAAGTCAGAGAATATTCTTTTCTAAAATAGTTTACATGAAAATTGTATTGCTTTTTCATTCTTGTGTGTTAAATGATATTAAAAATACTAAAATCTTAATGAGCATCTGAAATGGTATTCACAGACACCATGAAACGAAAATACGGGCAAAATCATATACTGATCTTTATTTTTTTCCTTGCAGGCACGTTATATATTCCCGTAACCTTGATCTGGACGGGAGTTATCCCTTTTCGATATCGCTTCGCCGTAATGTTCTGCATTTTGACGGTTATGGTTTCTTATGTATGGCTACGAAAGTTCCGCTGGTCCGATCTGGGATTCCGGCGCGACACTTTAAAGCGATCCCTTATGTGGAATCTTGGAATGTCCCTCCTATTTTTGTCTCTTCTTTATTTGTTGCATAACGCAGGCTTGATAGGAAAGGCGACGATCCATTTCTGGCCTCTATTCTTCGTCTTTTATATTCTCATCCTAACGCCTGTTCAGGAATTTTTTTTCCGGTCGTTTCTATTTGCGGAAATGGGAAACTTCCGCTACAGGCGGCACTGGTTCATAGTGGTACTATCTTCCTTATCCTTCTGTTTCCTTCACATTATCTATCAAAACCCCATGATGATGCTCGTTACATTTTTCATGGGACTTATCTGGAGCATTATCTATTACAAATATCCGAACTTCTGGGGGGGTACCCTCTCTCATGCCATGCTCGGCACTGCTGCTTTTGCATTTGGACTGATTTGAGCAAAACTGGTTTCTTTCATTTCATCCAATTTTAGCATTTCTTTTAAACACAGTTAATAATAATGTGATTACCTTTAAACATTGTTATATTTTTATGGAATTCCACAATTGAACAAATGGAATTACGTACAGAACAATTATTGAGTACAAAGACTACAATAATTTCTTGATATTGATTAATGTGTAGCACCAAAAATATTATGAAACAAAATTCACTTAAAAAAAAGTCTTTATCGCAATGTAATAAATGCAATCAATTGTGCTGCAAATACATTACAGAAAAAATACCTGCCCCCCGTACAATCCACGACTTTGACGGTTTATTATGGCAATTATTGCATAAAAATATAAAGGCATTTAAAGATTCTTCGGGTTGGTATTTACTTGTCTATAATTCTTGTGTTCATTTAAAAAGCAACGGAAAATGTTCTATTTATGAGAATCGGCCTATAACTTGCCGTAAACATTTAATTGAAAAGTGTGAATATAAAAATCCTATTTCAAAAACATCAATGCAATATTTCGGTAAGTTTCAATCGTTGGAAAATTACTGTAAAAAGAAATTCAAGACTTGGAATAGTCGCTTTTCAAGAGATTAATTATAAAAAAGTTAAAAGCAAAGTTCAGAGATGAATTACTAAACGGAGACATTTTCCATACCATGAAAGAAGCAAAAAAGTTAATTGGAAAATGGCGCATGGAATACAACACGTTCAGGCCACATAGTTCTTTAAAATATCGTCCTCCAGCACCAGAGGCGCACCTGAATTGAGAAATAAAACGACATGGAATTCCCCGGCGGAATGCACCCCCCGATCAGGTCGAGGGCAGGCTACTACACCCGCGAGAGATTTCGTTAATAAAGGGAGCTCCCTCCGGCTCCCGCCTGAGCGAGCTCCCTTTATTAACATTTGTAATTCCGGGGTAGGTCAATGGGACACCCTTTGATAAACTCCCAAAAGTTACCGTATTAGTGAACTAGTACATGGTTGAAGTGTTTACCTCATTGCCCTTTATACTCAGATTGTGACGACGTCAAACAACGGTTCAACGCAAATCCAAGAATCTTCTCTTGCGGAAGAAATTGGAGAGCCTTCTTGACATCGTCCATCGATGTTTTTCCGGCCTGAACGACAACAATGACATAGTCAACAAGAGGATAAAAAGTCAGTGCCTCCGCTCCGGAAAGAACTGGAGGGACATCGAAGATGATGTATCGTTCGTGGTAGCGGCTTTTCATTTCAGACACAAGTTCCTTCATACGCGGCGATCCAAGCATCTCGGCGCTTTCCTGACAGGAACGCCCCCCGGAAATGAGTGTAATTTTTTCTATCCCCGACCATTTGATAAGTCCGGGCAAAGGGACACTATCTGCGAGATAATCTATCAATCCCCTTTCACCAGCGTATCCCAAGTATTTATGTATACTCTGTTTTCTCAAATCACCATCAACCAGCAGCACCGTATGTTGGAACTCACGGGCAAAAGTGAAAGCGAGATTAATGGCTGTAATTGTTTTTCCTTCACCGGGCAGAGCGCTGGTAACCATGATTGTATTGCAGCCAGATCCCCGGGTCCGCTGAATGATCTGCGCCCGCAGCACCCGGTATGCTTCCATTTCCGGAACATTGTCAAGATGAGCAAAGCACCGGTTTTCTGCGATGAGTCCCGCATCTAAGTAAATACGTTTGGACTGGGAATAGGTTGGTGAAATCCATCCCTGCCGTTCCTTATTCTCTTCAGCAGTTTTGATCCGCGAATTTAAATCCGGTGCCACTTTTTCTATATCACCCCGTCTTTTTCTAAGATGCGATATTGTTTCCTTGATCGTGCCTATCATTGAACCACTCCTTTTCAACCTGCTTTTTATTTAAAAGGCCAAATACCTTGTGAGACGCGCCCATATAACATCCAGATCCATCACAAAGAAATGGAAAATCGCAATAACAATCACCAGTGAGAGAAGAACAACTCCGGCTATCATCTTCAAACTCTTCTTCCTACGCCGTTCATCCTGTAATGTGATGATTTCCGGTATTTCAGCAAGTACAGGAAAAGGGAAAGTTTTTGCAAGGTCTTCCGAACTGCGCGCCGACTTATCAGCAGTCTCTTGCAGAGATGCCGTTCCCACACCTGCGCCGATCCCCAGAAAAATCCCGATCAGAAGAATCGCGGGACGATTCGGTCTAACCGGTTTTTCCGGAAGCCTGGCCGGATCAATCAAAGTAAAGCGTTCTCCCATTTGTCCCTTTTCCAGCCCGTGAGCCACCCTGGCTTCCATAAACTTTTTCATGAGATCATCATACTTAAGCTGGGTGTTGTTTCTTTCAACCATCAGGTTTTTATATCCCTCATCCACCTTTGGGGACATTTCTAATCTTCGGCTGTAATCGGTCTTCTTCTTTTTTGCGTCCTCAATCTGCCGCTTGACCGAACTGATTTCCGACTGGGTGCTGGCCAGTTGTGCGGCAAGCGCTATATAGGCAGGATTTTCTTGGTTTTTCGAAATATCTGTCTGGCTGTCTTCAGAATTACTCTTTTTTTCCAGCTCTGCTATTTCCACTTTCGTCTTTTTCACATCAGGATATTCGTCAGAATACTTTGACTTAAGGCTTATAAGTTTTGCCCGGAGTTCCTTTAAAAGTTCCGCTTGAGGCAACATGCTCGCCAGTTGACTCTGCAAATAGCTCTCCTTTTCCTTAAGAGTACGGAGTTGGTCATTGAATTGCTCATAATTCCTATCTGTCCAATCCAGGGTTTGAAGATTGTACTGGAGAAGTTCGGGAAGAGAACGGGGGTTTTTTTCTTTGTAAACAGCGATCTTTTTCTCTAATTCAACCAGTTTGGCCTGGACGTCCTTCATCTCATCCTCGAGGAATTTCGTGGTGCTTGTTGTCTGCAGCTCGACAACCCTGATATTCTCCTCGAGATAGAGTGACGCGAGGACATTGGCGACCTGCTGGACGACCAACGGATTTTTTCCTTCATAAGATAGCGAAAAAGCAATTGTTGCCGGCTTTGCTATCCCCGTATGAGGATCGACCACATCCGCGGTAATAGTCGAAAATTTAATATCTTTTTTCCGCATGTTTTCGACGATCTCCTCGGTCGTAAACCGGTTCCGTTTATCCGCATAGAGATTAAACTGTTTGATGATCTCGATAAGGCGTGCAGAGCTCATGATCTTCTGGTTGATGCTTTGCAGGCGCTGTTCAGCATAGCTTGTCACCGTGGCCATGACGTACTCCCGGGGAATTTCCTGCTCTTCGATCAGGATGGTGGATGTGGAACGGTAAACGGGTTCCCAAACTATGATGACGATTACCGACAAAAGGAAAACGGCGAGTGCCGGCACGATGAATGCCCATCGCCTCCTTCTGGCTATTGTGACGAAATCTTTGAATGTAATAGTTTTAGTCTGTTGCATAAGAAAATCCCTTCTAATTATTTTTATTAATCCAACTTACTCAAAAATGGGGTGCTGTATGTACAAACGAATTGACAAGAGATTCCTGTGAGCCGATGTGTTCGAATCCAGATAGTCAACTGCGGTATAATCATAAGATGACTCGACATAAATGTTTTTTGAAAATTCGTAACGGACACCCGGATTGACGCGGATGGTTCGCTGGTCGATGACCTGTGTGGAGAATTGCCCGGCATCAGACTTATTCGTGTAATAGCCGGCTGAAAAAAGGATTGAAAATTCATATGTCATCCTGTACTGGGTTGAGAGCGTCAAAACATTCTGTTCCACTGCGCCATCTAGCCCGCTTGCCGGTGTAATATCCCTGTTATATGTCAGACTGCCATTACCGAGTTCTCCCTTGTAGTTCAGTGACACATTACAGACCCATCCCCAGTCGTAGTTATTCTGCTTCACCTTTACTATTTCGTAAATAAATGGGGGGTATACTGGCCAAAGCTGGTATGTGGAAAATTCCGAACTTGTATGGCGGATACCGGCATCCACCATGATACTCCCTTTTTCACTGAAATCGCGGGAAAAGCCTACAGTACCCATGACACTCTCAACATTGGAATCGGAAAAAACATAATCGCTGTAACCCAAGTTGACCCTTCCTTTTACTCTCTGGAAATATTGGCCCAGATCATATACCAGCCCTGCACTAACATCATGGGAGAGGTCATCACTATATTTAGTGCTTTCATACTTGTCACTGCCGAAAACATAAGACGCCACCGCCGCAGTTTTTTCGCTAAACTGATAATCGGCAGACATGGAAGCATTGTAACGGTTCCGGGGCACAGTCGTCAGAATAATCCCGGAAGTTAGAATATCGCGATCCGGCTGGGAATCCCTCACGTAACCTGCTTCAGCGGAAATGTTGAACAGAGGCGTGGCATGATACCGGAATTTGCCATCGTAGAGCTGATCTGTTGCGCTGAATTCCCGGTTATCGGCATAATCAAACCTATCCAGCCTAGCCAATAGATCTGTTTCCAGTTTTTCGGTATTGTTCACCATCTCGAGAGAGGGAGAAATAGTAGTAATGAAATCCTTCCTGATGTCGTCCGTCAGAAACAAGATATTATCGTTGTATTCCTCCTTGACGGAGATAGAAGGAACAAGACGGAACTCGTTTCCCCATATCAGCGATGGACAGAACAACAGGACAATGATAACAAGAAGATAGCGTCGATAATAAATCATGGAACGACAACCACATCGCCTCTCAGCAGGCGGATGTTCTGTTCCAGACGATTCCCTTCAATGACTTCATCATACTGGAAGGGGAAGATGATCGTCTCATTTTTCCCTTGCCGGTAGATCTTGATCTTATTGCGCTTCGCAAAGGGATTGAGCCCCGCAGCGGCGGCAATGGCTTGCAGAACATTAACATTGGCATTCATAATAAATCGTCCGGGAGCATTGACCTTGCCGATAACGTAGATAATCAGGCTGTTGACCTGCTTGACCTCTAAAGACAGGGTGCCCCCGGGAACATAGCGATCGAGTTTGCCCTCCATCTCCGCTTTGAGTTGCGAGGGGGTTTTCCCGGTTGCATGAATATCTCCAATTAGAGGAAATGAGATAGCACCATCTGGGCGGACGACACACGAACGGGTTAGGGCCTCATCCTTCCATACGGAAATATCCAGTACATCTCCCGGACCGATCAGGTAGTCCCCTTCGTCGACGTCCGGCGAGAGAGAGAG
>CAVQCU010000002.1:0-7119 GCA_963710995.1 uncultured delta proteobacterium | reverse complement strand
GTCAATTCGGCCATCTCTCCGGCTCCGATCAGTAAAATTTTCTTGCCGGTTAGCGTTCCGAATATTTTCTTGGCCAATTCCACGGCGGCAAAACTAACCGAAACAGGATTGACCGCGATAGCCGTCTCCGACCGGACACGTTTGGCCGCGCGAAAAGAACAGTGCATCAGGCGATTCAAAACAACACCTGTCGCGTTTTGCGCCAATGCCTGACGATAGGCATCCTTCACTTGCCCCAGAATCTGCGTCTCACCCATGACCAGCGAATCAAGGCTTGCCGCCACACGGAAAATATGACGCACCGCTTCCGCGCCGCGATATTCGTAAAAACAATTTACCGCTTCGGTTGGGGTCAAGCCGCCGTTTTGCGCCAGAAAATCACGGAGGCTACGGACAACTTCAGCTTCTTCGGTCTCCTCGATTCCAGCAATAATTTCAATCCGGTTGCAAGTGGAAAGATACAAAACTTCCCCAACGCCTTTTAATGACCGGAGGTGAGAAAGCAAATCTTTTTCCTCCTGACAGCCGGCGAATATTTTTTCCCGCACAGCGATGGGCGCTGTTTTATGATTTAAACCTATTAATACAATCATATTTTAAATAAAGTTATGCAACGTTGAAAAACAAAATCTCACACTACCATAAGATAGCAAAAGAAGAAGAAAAGCGGCGCAAGAAAATACAGCCATCCGATAACCCTTCCAGCTAATGGCCAGACGCTGATGCAGAAGGAATCCATAAATAATCCAACCGGCAAAAGTCCAAATAATTTTGGGATCTGTCAGCCAGCCTGTCTTCCAGTTAAATCCCGCAAAAACCGCTCCGGCAAAAATCCCCAAGGTTAAAACCGGAAAACCCCACAGCAAACAAATATGATTAATCCTGTCCAGATCGTTTAGCGATGGCAATAATCTGCTCATTCGGCTTAATTTTTTATGTTTCAGCAGTCTATTTTGAATTATGAACATGGCTCCGGCACAGGAAGCAAGGACAAACAATGCCTCCCCGACAATTGTTAAAAACAAATGCACAGTAATCAACCAGCTTTGTAAATTCTGAGGCAGTAGAGATTTACCTGCGTCCTGTCCGGTGGCGGCAATCATGAACAGCAAAATAAAAGGAGAAATAAAAGCGCCCAGCGATCTGGTTTTAGTTTTAAATTGCAAGGCAAGATAGGCTCCGCTTACCGACCAGGCATAAAAGGAGAAGAAATCACGCGAACCGAGATTGATAAGCCCAGTGGAATTTATAACCGCGAACAGTAAATTAACCGTCAGGAAACCGAAGGCACCGGCTAAAATCCAGGTGGAGAGCTTAGCCAGTTTTATTTTTTTAATGAGGAGCGAGAGCAAATATCCGGCCGTGCTTAAAGCGCAAAGAGTGAAAGCAATCTTAAATAAAATCAGTCCCAAGTTAATTAATCTCAATTTCGACCTCCTCGCCGGTAATTTTTTGTACAATCTCCTTCACTTTTTTTATGTCCTTATTTTTAATGGAATCCAGTATGCCCACCGCAAGCATTGATTCAAACCAATCTTTCCCAACTCTGGCGTTTTTTTCCATCTTGACGCGCAGATTCCCTAAGATGTTGAGAAAGATTCTATATTCTTCACCGTATTTTGCTTCCAACTCTTCACGCAGGTGGCGAGCCAGCGCCGGACTTTTGCCGCCACTGCCTATCGCAATCGCCAGATCTCCTCTTTGCACAACTGAGGGCAAAATAAAATCGCATTTTTGCGGATCGTCAACAATATTTACGGGAATACCTTTACTGCGGGCATCAAGGGATATCGTCGCATTGGTTTTTTCATCATCAGTGGCTCCGATGACCAGAGCGGCTCCATGAATTAAATCGCCTTTGTATTCGGCGGCAATGTGACTAATTATATCTTTTTCTTTCAGCGCGGCAAGCGCAGGCGAAAGTTTCGGGCTGATTATAAATACTTTAGCGCCGCAATCCAGAAGCCTCTTAGCCTTTCTCGCGGCAACTTCACCGCCGCCGACAATGACACAAATCTTCCCCCGAATGTCCAGAAAAATCGGATAATATTTCAAGATTTACCTTCCTGCCGCGACATATTTACTTTGCCAAAACCAGATTAGGAAAGCTATCACGAAGGTGGACAAATTTCAAGGCAGGTTATTGCCATACTCAACCATCAGAATATCAGGGTTATAAGGCGCGATATAATAAATTTTCTGCTTGACACCCTCTCAAAAAAGCGTACAAGGAATAATTGACTGGTCAGACCACTTACCAGTTGGCTATGATAACATGGAGGCTTATGTGAATCGTTTCTCAGCACCGAAACGACCGGCTGCCCATGCTGAACAGTCACTGATTACGGTGATTTTGGACGGAACCTATTCACCCGGCTCAGTATTGCCGGGTGAGCGGGAATTGTCCCAGCAATTAGGCATCACCCGTCCCACATTGCGTGAAACACTCCAGAGAATGGAACGTGACGGATGGATCATTATCCGCCACGGAAAATATACGGTGGTCAACGACTATTGGCATGATGGGGGTTTGGGTGTCCTAAACGGTCTGTTCAGATACGGGAAAAAGCTGCCGGAGAACTTTGTTACGCATCTGCTGGAGATACGCATGAACGTGGCGCCTTATTACACAAGGAGCGCTGTCGAACGCGCGCCCGAGGTGATCAAGGATTATTTGGCCAGAGCAAAAGAAATCGAAGATACCGCGGAGGCATTAGCATCTTTTGATTGGACGCTCCACAAGACGCTGGCTCTGAATTCCAGCAATCCGCTTTACACTTTGATTATTAACGGGTTTACGGAATTTTACCAGAATATGGCGCAGATCTATTTTTCTACCGCGGAGGCCAGAGACAGGTCGTTTTGCTTTTACAAGGACCTGATTACTACTGCGAAACATCGCAATCCTGACGCCGCCGAGAAAATATCACGAATAATGATGAAGGACAGTATTGCCATCTGGCAGAAGACAGAGCGGCAACTTAAGTCACGTTTAGAAGTTAAAAGTGCACAAGGAGGCCGATGATGCGACGCTGGAATGGATGGGGAGATACGACGATTGATTATCCGACGCCCGAAGGGACGACTGAGTTTCTTGAACAATGGGTGGGAAAAACCAGCCCGCCAAAAGATGTCTCGCAGGAAAAAGTGCTAGCAGGCATTCCACCTTCCAGGCTTGCGCTGAATCCTTTGATTTTAACGGATGCCAATGACCGTCTTTACCATGCCCGCGGTCAGAGCATGCCTGACTGGCTGGCCATGCGCAGTGGCAATGTAGGAATATTCCCCGATGGTGTGGCTTATCCGGCAATTGATGATGAGGTTCGTTCCCTGATTCGTTGGGCAGCCCAAACGGGTACTCGTCTGATCCCTTACGGCGGTGGCACCTCGGTTGCAGGCCACATCAATCCCCTGCCTTCAGATCAGCCTGTATTGACCGTGGATATGAAGCGAATGAGTCGTCTTATCAATCTTGACGATGTTAGTAATCTGGCAACTTTTGGCGCCGGGATTGCCGGCCCGGATCTTGAAGCGCAACTCCGTGCACAAGGATACACTCTTGGGCATTTTCCGCAATCCTTTGAACTATCCACGCTGGGCGGCTGGATTGCAACCCGCTCCTGCGGTCAGCAGTCGCTTGGTTACGGCCGCATCGAACGCTTATTTGCCGGGGGACATCTGGAGTCGCCTTCCGGATCACTCGAACTTCCTTCTTTTCCCGCATCGGCTGTCGGACCTGATCTCAAAGAAATCGTCTTGGGATCTGAAGGACGATTCGGCATTATTACAGAAGCAATCGTACGGATCACTCCGTTGCCGGAGGAAGAGAACTTTCACGCCGTCTTCCTGCCGAATTTTGACTGTGGCATGACGGCGGCCAGGGAAATCGCGCAGGCGAGACTGCCGCTGTCCATGCTTCGACTGAGTACGGCCACTGAAACAAAAACAATGCTGGCCCTGGCGGGACACCGAAAACTCATTGGCGCTATGGAAAAATTTCTGTCCATGCGCGGCATCGGTGATGAAAAGTGCATGCTGATGCTCGGCTTTACCGGTCGCAAGTCTATCGTTCGTGTGGCCAGAAACGAGGCATTGGCAATTTCTAACAGCCATCATGGAGTTCATGTCGGGAAGATATTTGGCAAGCAGTGGCACAAAACGAGATTTCTGACACCATATTTAAGAAATAACTTATGGGAGATGGGCTATGCGTTGGATACACTGGAAACAGCCACGCACTGGAACAATGTCCCTGTAATGATTAAAGCGATTGAAGACTCCCTGCACAATTCATTGGCAAAGATCAATGAACGGGTTCACGTCTTTACGCATCTTTCCCAGCTTTATCCCTCAGGGGCTAGCATCTACACGTCATATTTCTTTCGTATGGCACCGGGCGCCGATGAAACGCTATCGCGCTGGCAGGCGCTTAAAGCGGCGGCCAGCAGGGAGATTGTGAAAAACGGCGGGACAATCAGCCATCAACACGGAGTGGGTACGGATCATATTCCTTACATGGCGGCAGAAAAAGGCGAACTCGGCATGGCAGTGATCAGTAGTCTTTGCAAACAGTTTGATCCGCAGGAGATAATGAATCCCGGCAAACTGATATTATAGAAAAGAAGATTTTATAAAATCACGGGGATGAACCCTAAAGCAAGCTTTAGAAACAGATTTCGCGGCAAGCTGCGAGGTATTAAACCCTCCGCTTCGCGGGATTGTTCAACTTACCAATTCCGCTGCGCTTCGCTTTCGAAATTGGAGTTTCAACAATAATCTGTTGTCACAAGAGGTAATGAAGATGTGGAATAAAAACTGGAGAGATGATTTGTGGTCGAAGATTGATCAACCCTGGGATATCGTTATCATCGGTGGTGGCATTACCGGTGCAGGCATCTTAAAGGAGGCGCGGAAACTAGGGCTTAAGGTCTTGTTGGTGGAACAGCGTGATTTCAGTTGGGGGACATCGAGCCGTTCTTCAAAGTTGGTTCACGGCGGTCTGCGCTATCTGAAAGATGGAAACATCATGCTCACATGGGAGTCTGTGCGGGAAAGAAAGCGTCTGCTCGCTGAAGGGCCCGGGCTGATTGAGCCGCTGGGTTTTCTCATTGCCAATTATAAAGGTGACCGGCCAGGCCGCCTCGTTTATAGAGCCGGCCTGGTGATCTATGATCTGCTGGCGATACAATGGCGTCATAAAGCGTATAATGCAACGGAATTTCAGATGCTGGCTCCGCACATCCGGCAGGATGGACTGGAAGGAGGTCTTTGTTTCGGCGATGCCCAGACCAATGATGCCCGTCTAGTCCTGCGGGTAATCCGCGAAGCCGTTACCGACGGCGCTCAGGCAATCAATTACGTCCGCGCCGAGACATTGATACGCAGCAATCAAAAAAATGACGGGAAAGGAGCATCCTTGTCCGGAGTGAGACTTTACGATACTTACCGGAATCGCCACGCTGATATACGGGCCAGAGTGATTATCAATGCTACCGGCGCCTGGGCCGATGAGCTCAGAGGGCAGGTCGGCGCGAAACCCCGGATGCGTTTACTGCGCGGCAGTCACCTTGTTGTTCCCGCCTGGCGCCTGCCCGTCGCGCAATCGGTAAGCTTCCTCCATCCGCTGGATCGCCGGCCGGTGTTTATCTTTCCCTGGGAGGGCATTACCCTGATCGGAACCACCGATACGGATCATCGTCAGTCGATTTCAGACGAACCTTCAATCAGTCCCGATGAGGTGGCCTATCTCATGGCGGCCGCAGAGGCGCAATTTCCATCCATCAACCTGACCCGTAATGACATCATATCAACATTTTCCGGCATCAGGCCTGTTATCGGAACAGGCAAGGCCGATCCCTCCAAGGAAGCGCGTGACCATGTTGTCTGGGAAGAGGAAGGATTATTGACAGTGACCGGCGGGAAGATGACAACATTCCGGCTGATTGCGCTGGATGTCCTGAAGGCCGTTCGTCACCGAATTCCGCAAATGCCGGAGCCTAACAAGTCCATGTCAGTATTGAATCAGATGGAGATGGATATTCATTACAATAAAAATGGCCGACTAAACGCAGCCATGCTAAGACGGCTTGCCGGTTGTTACGGGTCGGACGCTCGGGCACTGATCGATGCCGCACAACCGGAGGAATTGGAAGAGATTCCCTGTACCGACACTCTTTGGGCAGAACTGCGCTGGGCGGCCCGTGATGAGGGCATTGTTCACCTTGAAGATTTAATGTTGCGGCGCACACGTCTGGGGTTGACAGTCATGGAAGGAGGAAAGGCGCTTCTGCCGGCAATTCGATCAATCTGTCAAACCGAACTTGGATGGGATAATGCCCATTGGGAGGAAGAAGAGCAATCATATTTGTCATTATGGCAACGGTGCTATAATTTGCCGGATGAAACGATTCCTGACTGGCGGGTGATGTTGAAAAAATAGGCGATAATTCCAATTCTAAATCAAAGTGCTATTTTTGTTGGCGTTGTTGTCGGCTTCCTCAACGTATAACCTGAAGGTCACGCGTGTATAATATGCATCGACGCCTCCGCCTAGCCACCTCAATATCATCTTTGATTTAGAAATGGAAAAAGGCGATATAAATTAAGATCATAATTATAGTGGGATCTTTAGTCGGCGCATTCCACACGGTTGCGTCCTCTTTTTTTTGCTTTGTACAAGGATTCATCTGCAAGGGAAATCGTTTTTTCAATTTTTTCATGTATTCGATGTTCTGCCAGGCCAATGGAAACCGTAACTCTGGCATCAGGACCTAAGTCCGGGAAGAAACTGTTTTCAACGCAATCGCGAATGCGTTCGGCAAACAGTTTCGCTGCCTGAAGATCAGTTTGTGTAAGCACAATCAAAAATTCCTCGCCACCATAGCGTCCGCAAAAGTCCGTTTTACGTAAAATACTGCGGATAACGGCAGCGAATGTCCTCAATACCTGATCACCGATCTGATGTCCGTACGTATCATTGATTTTTTTAAATTTATCAATGTCCATCATAACCAAAGAAAAAACAGACCCGGTGCGTACGGAACGATTGTTCTCGGATTCAATGAGGTCCATTAGATGGCTGCGATTGTAGAAACCTGTCAGATCAGCAATACGATGAGT
>CAVQCU010000001.1:0-3851 GCA_963710995.1 uncultured delta proteobacterium | reverse complement strand
TTGAAAGAAGCGAAAACGTTAATTGAAAAATGGCGCATGGAATACAATACGTTCAGGCCACACAGTTCTTTTAATTACCGTCCTCCAGCACCAGAGGCGTACCTGAATTGAGAAATAAAAATGGTTAAATGACATTTGGGAATATCACATGAAAGCCAACAGTAGCTATGTAAGCGAAAAATCTAAAACATTGAGTTAGCCACATTTATTTCCATCTCTGTCACTTGTGGCGGTCCCTAGAGTATTGATCATTTTTGGTATAAGAACAAGTCTTAAAGTAAATATTGTAACATATATTTTTTAGTTATTTTTTGTTAGACTCTGTAGTGTTAACTTGTTCAATGCCTTTTTTATTCAATTGCCCTATCAATATTTGCTGATTATTTTTATCTAAATTGTAATAATTTATTATGATGGTATTTTTCTTTTTCTCTGCATCTGTTTCTTCTTTGTCGCTTTTTAATTTTAATGTCAAATGTTTATCTCCCTTTAACGTCCATGATACTATCTCTGAGTACGGAATCTCTTTTTTTGCAACATTTCCTGATTGGAAATATATCGCATCATCACCCAAAACAATCATCGGCTTAAAAAACATATAAATGGCCGCGATTGCCAGCAGCACACCGAAAACAACGGCAAGAATGCCCGTCTCGCTGGTTTCTGCCGCTCCAATATATTGTAGGCCGATGATTAAACAAATAACAGCAATAAGAAATGATATGAAAGTATGTCTTTTTATTTCATGAATTTTGATGCCCTCAGCCATCATTAAAACAACCTCCATTAGCTTACAGTCGCAGTTTATACTTTTTTTCTTGCTAGATAGTATCTATTCCAATCAGATGGCAAGGACTTTTTCAATCACAATTTGCTGATTAGGGAAATGAGCCTTGATAAGCGTTGTTCGAACTGCCCTCTCTAAAAACAAGCAACTGCGTACATTGCCTCGATGATCATCAGCAATAAGGATCGTGTTTTACGACAATATTTCATTGACAAACAAAACCACCCAACATATAATTCAACACCGCAAAAGCTAGTTCTGATCAATCTTAAATGGCAAGTTCATATATGGATTATAAAAATGCGTATGGAGTTCTGCAAAAAAAAATCCAGAAACTGGAAAAAGAAATCAAGGTTCATAAAATTGCTGTAAAAGAGCTAGAAGAATCGGAAAGAACGTATCGTCATATCTTCGAATATTCTCCGGTAATGGCTTATCGTACCGACTATAATGGCTTTTTCCTTGACGTAAATAGAGCAGGCGTAGATATTTTAGGTTATAAGAATCGTAGCGATATCATTGGACTGGAAGCCCCCCGTTTTCTTTACGCTGATCCTGCTGATCGGAATATATTCCAAAAAAAAGTTAATAAGACAGGTTTTGTGCGGGATTTCGAAACACAATTCCGACGAAAAAACGGTTCCATTATTGATGTTCAGTTAACAGCGACGGCACACCGCAATAAAAAAGGAGTAATAGATGGATATGAAGGGTTTATTCTGGATATTACGAGCCGTAAGCAAGCCCAAAGAGCGCTTTTAGAATCCGAAGAAAAATATAGAACTGTCGCCGAAAATTCTCTAGCCGCAATTTTTATTCATCAAAAAAAACGCTTTTGTTATGCAAATCATCGCCTTGCGGAAATGCTCGGCTACGACTCGCCGGAAGAAATTGTTGGCAAGCCATTTTGGGTAGTCGTTCATCCGGAAGATAGGCATTTAGTTAAGGAAAGAGGCTTAAAAAGAGAAAAAACTGATTTTTTCCCCGATCACTATCCTTTTCGGGTAATAAAAAAGGATGGTTCGTTAATTTGGGTTGAGATGCGGGCAGCACATGCGCTATATCTGGGACTGTCTGCGGTTATTGGTAATTTCATTGATATAACTCAGCGTAAACTAGCAGAAGAAGAGATGCGAAGGCTCCCACAAAAGCTTATTGAAGAAGGGGAGAAGGAACGTAAACGCATTGCTGCTGATATCCATGATGAATTTGGCCAATCTTTGACAACATTGCATTTTGATCTGGAAGTGCTGCAAAAATCTTTGCCGGGTGGTTTGAAGGAAGAAAAAAAAGATGCAATAGCCTGATCACCAAAGTGGAAAAACTTGCAGATGTGGTGCGTAAAACAACTTCTTATTTGCGTCCCGATTCGTTGGACCACTTAGGACTAATCCCCGCCCTGGAATGGTATATAAACGAGTTCAATGAACGCCAGCCCGGCATTAAAATTGAATTTGAAGCAAGAGGATTCAAGAAGAGGTTAAATGCAGAAATTGAAATAGTGCTCTATAGAATATGCCAGGAATGTTTGGCAAATGTTAAAAAACACGCCCAAGCCTCAGCTAGTTAATATCATGTTGACCTACAGCTATCCTTTAGTCATCTTTATTTTCAAGGATAATGGTATTGGCTATCAGCAATCAGTTGGAGGTTTACCTAAGAACATGAAATTCCAGCGGTATCGGACTGTTGAGTATAAGAGAAAGAGTAACATTTTTGCGCGGGAATATTGATATAACATCCTCTCCGCACAAAGGAACAACCATCCGGATAGAATTACCTTTAACTTAAGAGGGGAAGATGGGCAAAATAAAAATTTTAATTGCTGATGATCATGCCATCGTACGGGAGGGATTGAAACAACTCTTCAGTGACCAAAAAGATTTAGAAGTTATTGGAGAAGCAGAAGATGGAAAAGAGGCTTTAAAAAAAGTAAAAGTGCTTCATCCCGACGTGATCCTTCTCGATATCGCCATGCCGCAATTGAACGGGCTGGAGGTAATCAGCCTGATTAAGAAATCAGTACTCAAAACGCAAATTGTTGTCTTGTCCATGCATTCCAAGGAAACCTATGTTCAGCAGGTTCTCGCAGCAGGAGCTTTGGGTTATGTTCTCAAAGCCTCACCAAGTTCAGATATTTTAGAAGCGATAAGGGCAGCTTATCGCAACGAATATTTTCTCAGTTCAAAGCTGCGTACTGAAGTAATTTGTGCGTACGCCAAACGCCAGGGAAACCGCCATGTGCATTGGGCAGCTATGATCTTCTCTCCGAACGGGAACAACAAGTTTTTCGCTTGACAGCTCAGGGAAACTCTACTGGCCAGATTGGAGAAATCCTCTTCGTCAGTCCAAAAACAGTGGAAAAACACCGTACAAGTATCATGAATAAATTAGGTATTCATGATCGTCTGGGGCTGATGAAGTATGCCATCAAAATTGGTGTTGTTGATCCTGATCTTTGGGAAGATTGATCTTATACAATTTTGTTATCTTCGGTTTATTCAACGTATTAGTAATACGCCTGCTGAAGCCTCCTCCTTGTCTCCTCGTTATCCTTTGAAAGCGAAATGGTATTAATTCAAAAAAGTAGGAAAATCCCCACCCTTAAATGGGGCTATTCCCCCATTGTTTTTATGCCCTTCTTATTTAACAACAAAACATAACTTTATACGAAGGAGGGTTTTATGGATTTAAATACCATCAGTACCATCGGAATTGTTGTATCGTTAGCTTTTATCGTTATCCTTGCCTTGAGAGGGTGGCACATCATTGTGATTGCGCCACTGGCTGCCGTTATTGCAGCCTTGTTTTCGAACCTGAATGTTTTGGAAACTCTCACCGGGCCTTACATGAAAGGGTTTACCAACTACGCCGGGAAATTTTATCTCATCTTTTTGTTGGGCACAATCTTCGGCAAATTTATGGAAGACAGTGGCGCTGCCCGTTCCATCGCCCAATCGATTATTAAGTTAATCGGAGGAAGCGGTAACCCAATGCGCGTGCTTGTTTCTTTTTCTGTTGTTTGTATGGTTTTAACTTACGGTGGTGTCAGTCTCACAATAGA